>DATIOB010000711.1:0-8642 GCA_035473605.1 Conexibacter sp. | reverse complement strand
GCGCCGGCCAGCCGACGAACCAGCCGGCCGAGCCGCGCTCCGGGACCGCCTGCACGAGCGCGCGCGTGAGCACGTCGTTGAGGCGCTGGGAGGTGTGGTGGCGGTCGCTGGTGGCGGCGGGGAACTCCGGGTTGAAGAGGTTGCCGTCGGGGACCGTCAGCGAGACCGGCTCCAGGCAGCCCTCGTTGAACGGCACGTCGGCCGGCATCAGGCAGCGGACGGCGTAGTGGACGTCGGAGAGCGTCGTCGAGAGCGGACAGTTCATGCCGCTGCGACGCTGCGAGGAGCTGCCGGAGAGGTCGATCTCGATCGTCTCGCCAGCGATCGTCGCGCGCACGTGGATCCGCACCGGCTCGCCGCGCGTGACGCCGTCGTCGTCGAGGAAGCCCTCGGCCTCGTAGACGCCGTCCGGCATCGCCGCGATCTCCTGCCGCGTGCGGAGGGCCGCGTGGCCGATCAGCCGCTCGACGACCTCCGTCAGCGCCTCGACGCCGTACTTGGCGACGATCCGCGTCAGCCCGCGCTCGCCGGTGCGCGCGGCGGCGACCTGCGCGCGCAGGTCGCCGAGGTTGAGCGTCGGGTTGCGCACGTTGGCGGCGATCGTGTCGTAGAGCGAGCGGTTCGGTCTGCCGCCCTCCTCGATCTTCACCGAGGGGTACATCACGCCCTCCTCGAAGACCGACAGGTTCGAGTGCGAGCAGGTGCCGGGCAGCCGGCCGCCCCAGTCGGAATGGTGCGCGACGGTGCCGGCGAACGCGATCAGCTCGCCGTCGTGGAAGACCGGCACGAAGACGTTGATGTCCGAGGTGTGGACACCGCCCTGGTACGGGTGGTTGGACATCAGCACGTCGCCGGGCGCGAACTCCTCGCCCCACTTGTCGATCGCGGCGCGCAGCGCCGGGCCCATCGACGCCAGCAGCGTCGGCAGGTCGAGCGCCGTCGCCAGCAGCCGCCCGCGCGCGTCGAACAGCGCGCACGAGTAGTCGAGCATGTCCTTCACCGCGACCGTCATAGCCGTGCGGTAGAGCGATGTGCGCATCTCCTCGGCGACGGTGTCGAGCGCGTGGCGCACGACCTCGGCGGTGAACGCGTCGTTGGCCTTCACAGCCACTCCTCTCCGTACGACAGCAGCAGGTTCCCGTCGCGGTCGACCGTGAAGCCGGCGCCGGGCGGGACGATCGTCGTCGCCTCGCGCTCCTCGACGATCGCGGGGCCGGCGGCGCGCTGGCCGGGGACGAGCGCGTCGCGCTCGTAGACGGCCGTCGGCGCCCAGCCGCTCTCGCGGAAGTAGGCGTCGCGGCTGGAGGCGGGGGTCGGGGCGGGGACTTCGGCGGGCCCGGCGGCGTCGCCCGGCGCGGCATCGCCCGGCGCGACAGCATCCGGCGCCGCCGGGTCGCTCGCGACGTCGCCGTCGCCCGCCGCGACGCCCGCCCGCGGCAGCGTCCCGACCGCGGCGACCGCGATCGCGACCAGCTCCGTGCGGTCGGCGGCGTTGCTGTGGCCGAACTCGCGGTCGTGCTCGGCGTGGAAGGCGGCGACGAGCGCCGCCAGCGCGGCCGCGTCGAGCCCGCCCGCCGGCAGCGGCACCTCGACGGCGTTGTCCTGCCACGCGTAGCGGACGCGCGCGGTGCGCTGGAAGGAGATCTCCGCGACCGGCCCGTCGCCCTCGCGCAGCCGCGTCGCGGCGCGCTCCTCCAGCGCGCTGTACGACGCCTCCAGCCCCGCCGGATCGATCTCGTCGAGCGCCCGCTCGACCGCCTGCGAGAGGTCCTGGCGCAGGTCGGCGTTGACGAGCCCGTAGGCGGAGAAGGCGCCGGTCGCGCGCGGGATCACGACGCCGCCGACGTCGGTCAGCCGCGCGACGCTGAGCGCGTGCATGCCGCCAGCGCCGCCGTAGGCCACGAGCACGAAGTCGCGCGGGTCGTAGCCGCGGTTGACCGAGACGACGCGGACGCCGCGGGCCATCACCGCGTCGGCGACGTCGAGGATGCCGGCGGCCGCCTCGACGACGTCGACGCCGAGCGGCTCGGCGACGTGGGTGGCGATCGCCTGCCGCGCCGCCTCGAGGTCGAGCTGCATGTCGCCGCCGAGGAAGCGGCCGGGCGCCAGGCGGCCGAGCACGAGGTGCGCGTCGGTCGTCGTCGGGCGCGTGCCGCCGCGGCCGTAACAGGCGGGGCCGGGCTGGGCGCCTGAGGACTCCGGCCCGACGTGGACGCCGCCGCCGGCGTCGACGGAGGCGAGCGAGCCGCCGCCGGCGCCGATCGTGTGGATGCCGACCTGCGGCACCTTCAGCGGCCGGCCCTCCAAGCTGCTCTCGCGCTCCAGCCGCGGTCTGCCGTCGCGGATCAGGCAGATGTCGGTCGAGGTGCCGCCCATGTCGAAGGTGATCTGGTCGCGGTAGCCGGAGCGCTCGGCCAGGCGCGCGGCGGCGATCACGCCGCCGGCGGGGCCGGAGAGGATCATCCGGTGGGCGTTGGCGCCGGCCTCCTCGGCGGTCATCACGCCGCCGGAGGACTGCATGATGTTCAGCGGCGCGGTCACCCGCTCGCGCTCCAGGCCGGCGCGCATGTCCGCGAGGTAGCCGGCGACGAGCGGCTGCAGCGCCGCCGCGATCGACGTCGTGGAGGCGCGCGCGTACTCCTTGATCTCCGGGCAGATCTCGCTGCTGAGCACGACCGCGAGATGCGGCAGCCGCGCCGCCAGCGCCCGCCCGAGCTGCTGCTCGTGCGCGGGCGCCATGAAGCTGAACAGCAGGCAGATCGCGACCGCCTCGACGCCGAGCGCGTCGACCGCCGCGACGACGCGCTCGACCTCGGCGTCGCTCAGCGGGCGCACGACGGCGCCGTCGCGGTCGACCCGCTCGCCGGCCTCGACGACCAGCTCGCGGGCGATCAGCGGCGCCGGCTTGGCGAGCGTCAGGTCGAACGGGTCGGAGCGGCGCTGGTCGCCGATCTCCAGCACGTCGCGGAAGCCCTCCGTCACGACCAGCGCGGTGCGCGGCAGCTTGTGCTCCAGCAGCGCGTTGGTCGCGACCGTCGAGCCGTGCGTGAACATCGCCAGCCCCGCGACGTCCACCCCGTGGACGTCGCGCAGCTTGCGGATCCCTGCCAGCACGCCCGCGCCGGGCTGCGCGGGCGTCGAGCTGACCTTGTCGACGAGCGTGCGGCCGGTCGCGTCGTCGTAGAGGACGACGTCGGTGAAGGTGCCGCCGACGTCGATCCCGAGCAGCGTTCCCATCGAACGGCCGCTCAGCACTTCTCGACCAGGATCGCCGCTCTCACCTCGGCGGTGTCGACGTTCTCCTCGGTGATCGTGATCGGGTCGATCGAGACCTCCTTGACCGGCTCGCCACCCTCCAGCGCCGCGGCGACGTTTCTGACGGCGGCGATGCCGACCTCGCGCGGAGGCGTGGCGACGATCGCGTGCATCTGACCGGCCTTCAGCGCCTCGATCTCCTTGTCCCACGAGTCGTAGCCGACGAGCATCACTCTGCCGACGGCGTCCTGCGCCTTGAGGCCGTTGATCGCGCCGATCGCGCCGTAGCCCTGCGTGCTGAAGATGCCGCCGAGGTCGCCGTGCTTGGCGAGCGTCGCGGTCACGATCGCGGCGACTCTCGTCGGGTCGTTCTCGCCGTACTCCTGGCTGACGACGTCGAGACCCAGCTCCTCGGCGCGTGCCATGAAGCCGTTGCCGCGGGCGTCGGTCGAGGAGACGCCGGGCTTGTTGTTGACGAGCAGCACCTTGCCGCCTCTGCCGAGTCTCTCGAACAGCGCGTCGGCCGCGGCGGCGCCGCCGGCCTCGTTGTTGCCGAAGATCTCGGAGGCGACGTCGTCAGCCTGTCTGAGGCGCTGGTCGACGGTGACGATCTTCGCGCCGCCGTCGGCGATCTGCTTGATCGGCGCGAGCATCGCGGTGTCGTCGGCCGGCGCGACGATCAGCGCGTCGGGGCTGGTCGCGGCGACCGAGTTGAGCGTCGCGGTCTGCGCCGGCGCCTCGAATCTCTCCGGCGCCTGCGTCTCGACCTCGAGGCCCAGTCTCTGCGCCTCGCTCTCGATCCCGCACTGGACCGTGATGTAGAAGATGTCGCCAGCTGCGGCCGGGACGTAGGCAACCTTCTTGCCGGCGATGTCGCCGCCGCTCTCCGCGGCGGTGCCGGTCGTGCCGGCGGAGCCGGTCGAGGCACTGTCCTCGTCGTCGGAGCCGCAGGCGGCGAACGCCAGGCAGCCGGCGATGCCGAGCAGTGCGAGCGGCTTGCGGTGAAGACCGCGACGCGCCAAATCCATCTGAACCTCCCGTGAGGTGAATCGAACCGAACCACATAGACCGGCGCCGACACATCAGACGCCAGACGTCTAACAAGTTACAAGCGTGAACTGCGATGTCAAGGTGACCGGACTCGCCCTGACGGCCGGTCGCCTTCGACCGGCTGTCAGGGGTCGGTCAGTCCGCGCGGCGGCGGACGACGTGGAAGCTGAAGACGTCGCCGCGGTGGTAGTCGCGCGAGAACAGCACGACGCCGCCGCTCGCGTCGAAGCAGCGCTCCGTCGTCAGCAGCCAGGCGCCGGAGGCGGCCGGCTCGCCGACCACCTCCGCATAGTCGCCGGGCAGCGGGACGGCCTGGAATCTCGCCGCCGAGGAGATCGGCTCCACCCCGCGCGCGGTCATCCAGGCGTGCAGCGAGCCGGAGAAGTCCTGCTGGGCGACGGTCGTCTCCCCCAGCAGCCCGGCGCGGAAGGCGTTGATCGACAGCACCAGCGGCTGCCGCTTGTTCGTGCGCAGGCGCGCGAGCCGCACGACGTCGTCGCCCGGCTCGATCCCGAGCGCCGCCGCCTCCTCCTCGTCGGCGCCGACGCGCTCGGCCAGCAGCAGCCTCGTTCTCGGCGCGAAGCCGAGCGCGCGCAGCATCTCGCTGACGCCCTCGAAGTTCGTGATCGGGCGGTTGACGCCGAGGTCGGCGACCGCCGAGACGAAGCGGCCGCGGCCGTGCTGGACGTCGACGAGACCGTCCTGCTCGATCAGCTTCAGCGACTCGCGGATCGTTCCGCGCGCGACGCCGAAGCGCGCGACCAGCTCGTTCTCGGAGGGAAGCCGCTCGCCCGGCTCCATCTCCTCGATCAGCTCGCGCAGCGCGTCGCGGAGCTGAACGACGACCGAACGGCGGTCACGCGTCTCGATGCTCATGTTGGACATCGTATGTCAGATCTCCCTCACGCTCACGTGGTACCGCGCCAGCGAACGCCTCCGCTCGCTGGCGCGGCGCCGCTCAGCACTCGCGCTTGTCCATCGCCGCTCTGCTCTCCGGCGAGTCCATGTTGTCCTGCGTGATCGTCGTCGAGCCGGTGCCGATTCTCGCCTCGACCTCTCTGCCGTCGAGCGCCGCAACGGCCTGCTGCACGCCGAGGCGCCCGATCTCGGCCGACTGCTGCGCGATCAGCGCCTGCACGAGGCCCTCTTGCAGCTGCTCGACCTGGATCGGGCCGGCGTCGAAGCCGACGATCTTGACCTTGTCCTGCGCATCGCCTTCGCGCAGGCCGGTCGCCGCGCCCTCGGAGGCGAACGAGTTGGTCGCGAAGACGCCCTTCAGGTCGGGGTCGCGCGCCAGCGCCGCCTTCATGATCGAGGCCGCCTTCTCCGGCTTGTTGTCGCTGTACTCGGTGCCGACCAGCTCCAGGCCCAGCTCCTCGGCGCCGTCTCTGAAGCCTCTGCTGCGCAGGTCGTCGGTCGAGACGCCCGCTCTGAAGCCGAGCAGCAGCACCTTGCCGCTGCCGCCGATCAGGTCGGCGAGCGCTCTCGCCGCCGCCTTGCCGCCCTCGTAGTTGTCAGTCGCGACCTGCGAGACGGCGACGTCGGGGTTCTCCAGCGTCGTGTCGACGAGCACGACCTTCGTGCCGGCGTCGGCGATCTGCTTGATCGGCGCGTAGAGCGCGGCCTGGTCGGTCGGCGCGATCAGCAGCGCGTCGGGCTTGGAGGCCGCGACCGCGTTGACGATCGGCGTCTGCTTGGAGGGGTCGAACTCGTCCGGCGACTGGACGTCGAGCGAGACGCCGAGCTTGTCGGCCTCGCTCTGCGCTCCGCACGCCATCGTGATGTAGAACTCGTCGCCCTTGACGCCGGTCACGAGCGTCACCTTGCGCTCTCCTGCGCCGCCGCCCGCCGAGGCGGTCGTCGTGCCGGCGTCGTCGTCGCTGCTGCCGCAGGCGGCCAGCGCCAGCGTCGCGGCGGTCGCCAGCAGCGCGACCGATGCGCGGCCCACCAGGTGCCGCCGGGTACGTGACAGTTGCACTCTCTCTCCGATCCTTCGGGTTGGTTCAACGAGCGCTGCCGCGCCGCTCCTCCAGCGACGCCGCCGCGCGCAGGACCGTCGCTTCGTCATGGCGTGCGCCGACGAGCTGCAGTCCGAGGGGAAGTCCGTCGGCGGTCGCGCCCCAGGGGAGCGTCAGCGCCGGTTGCTGCGTCAAGTTGAACGGCCACGTGAACGGGGTCCACGCCGGCCAGCCGCCGGCCGCGTCCCAGCCGTCGGGGACGTCCTGGCCCGCCGGCAGCGGCGGCACCGCCAGCGCCGGCGTCAGCAGCAGGTCCCACTGCTGATGGAAGAGGCCCATCGCGGCCCCGAGCGCCATCCGCGCGAGGTCGGTCCGCGCCAGCTCGACCGCGCCGCGCTCGCGCCCGCGCTCGATCGTCTGTCGCAGGCCGGGTTGCAGCTCAGCGAGCCACGCCTGCGGCAGGTCGGCGGCGATCGCCGCCATCGAGGTCTCCCACAGCGGGTCGAACAGCGGCCGCGGGTCCCCGAGCGGCGGGTCGACCTCCTCGACGTGCGCGCCCAGCTCCCCAAGCGCGGCGGCCGCCGAGCGCACCGCCGCCTCGACCTCGGGATCGACGCGCTCGACGAAGCCGAGCCGCATGCTGAGCGCGACCCGCATGCCGGCGACGCCGCCGCCGAGCAGCTCGCGAGACGGCCCCGGTGCCGGCGGCAGGCTCGCCGCCTCCCGCGCGCACGGCTCGGCGAGCACGTCGAGCAGCAGCGCCGCGTCGGCGACCGTCCGCGCGAGCGGGCCGGTGTGACCGAGCACGCCGACGCCGCTGGCGGGCCACTGCGCGACGCGGCCGTAGGTCGGCTTGATCCCGACGACGCCGCAGCAGGCGGCGGGGATGCGGATCGAGCCGCCGCCGTCGGTGCCGGTCGCCAGCGGCACCAGCCCGGCGCCGACGGCCGCGCCGCTGCCGCCGGAGGAGCCGCCCGCGGTGCGCGAGAGGTCGTGCGGGTTGCGCGTCGGCTCGCGGCCGGGGCCGTCGGTGACGCCCTTCCAGCCGAGCTGCGGCGTCGCCGTGCGACCGGTCAGCAGCGCGCCGTGACGCCGCAGCGCCGCGGCGACCGAGCCGTCCTCGCGCGGGTGCGCGCGCAGGTCGTCGGCCTGGAAGCCGAGGCGGTTGGGCGCGTCGGCCTGCGGGTCGACGTCCTTGACCGCGACCGGCACGCCGTCGAGCAGCCCGAGCGGCTCGCCGGCCGCCCAGCGGTGCTCGCTCGCGCGCGCCCCTGCCAGCACCCGCTCGCCGTCGAGGTGGACGAAGGCGTGCAGCGCGCCGTCGGCCGCCGCGATCCGGTCGAGCGTCGCCTGCGCGACCTCGACCGGCGACAGCTCACGGCTGCCGTAGCGGGCGACCAGCTCGGCCGCCGAGGGCGGCTCGGCGGCCGGCGTCAGCCGCCGCGGCGTCTCGGGGGCCGCTTCGCTCATCGGTTGCGGCTGCGCCGCAGCTGGTCGAGGTAGACGGCGGCGATCAGCACCGCGCCGACGGCGATCTGCTGCCAGAACGGCTGCACGCCGGTGATCACGAAGCCGTTCTGGAGCACCGCCGGGATGAAGACGCCGAAGACGGTGCCGAGGATGCTGCCGATGCCGCCGAAGAGGCTCGTGCCGCCGATCACGACGGCCGTGATCGACTGCAGGTTGTCGGTCGCGTGGCCGCCGATCGTCGTCGTGCCGAAGCGCGCGAGCGAGAGGAAGCCGGCGAGACCGGCGAGCGTGCCGCCGAGCGTGTAGACCTTCATCAGGTGGCGGTCGACGTTGATGCCGGCCCGCCGCGCCGCCTCCTTGTTGGAGCCGACCGCGAGCGTGAAGCGGCCGAAGCGCGTCTTCGCCAGCAGGATCCCGAAGACCGCTGCGACGGCGAGCGCGATCACGACCAGCCACGGGATCTCGCCGAACAGGCGCCCGGTGCCGACCGAGTCGATCAGGTCGTAGGGGACGTCGCGCTCGTCGATCCCGCCGGTGATCACGAGCGCCGCGCCGAGCGCCATCCCGAAGGTGCCGAGCGTGACGATCAGCGGCGTGATGTTGGCCTTCGCGACGAGGAAGCCGTTCAGCAGCCCCCACGCCCCGCCGGCGACCAGCGCGCCGATCAGTCCGGCGACGATCGTGCCGGTGCCCTCGCCGCCGACGGCGTCCATCACCTTTGCGGAGATGACGCCGGAGAAGACGAGGATCGAGCCGACCGACAGGTCGATGCCGGCGGTGATGATGACGAAGGTCATGCCGATGGCGATGATGCCGGTCTCCGACACCGCGCGCACGATGTTGGCGATGTTGTCGGGGTCGAGGAACAGGATCTCGCCGTGACGGCGCGGCGAGAAGATGACACCGCCG
>DATIOB010000710.1:0-3594 GCA_035473605.1 Conexibacter sp. | reverse complement strand
GGGTCACGGCGAGCGCTGCCGGGCCACGCGCGGCCTGGACGCGACGGCATCGCACGTGAAACCGGCGCATCGCGTTCGCGCGATCCGTATGGTGGTGCGCATCGGGGAGCCCGTCACGGATGGCTCCCGTCGACCACGGAGAGGTCCAACGATGCGAAAGCCCCTGTTCGGAATGATCGCCGTCGCCGCTGCGACGGCGTTGGCGGTGCCGGCCGGCTCGTCGGCCGGCGGCGTTGGTGCCGCCGGCGCGTCCGCTGCGCGCGCGGACGCCGGCCCGAGCGCCGCAGCCGCCAAGCGCAGCTGTCATCCCAACTACCGCGGACGCTGCCTGAAGCCGAACGCGAGCGACTACGACTGCGCGGGCGGCAGCGGCAACGGGCCGTACTACGTCAGCGGCCCGTTCCGCGTCGTCGGCAGCGACCCCTTCCGGCTCGACTCCGACCGCGACGGGATCGCCTGCGAGAAGTAGCCGTCGGCAGCCTCGTCCGCATGGACGCGGAGACGAGTGGGACGGACGGCGCCGGTGCGCCTGAGGGCGTGCGGAGACGGTTGCGCGCGGCGCTGCCGCTGGCGATGAAGGCGCGTGAGAAGGAGACGGTCGCGGCGCTGCGCTCGGCGCTTGCGGCGCTCGACAACGCCGAGGCGGTCGACGCCGACGCGGCCGGGCTGGTCGCCGGCGACAGCGAGCACGTCGCCGGCACGGTCGGCGGCCTCGGCGCCGGCGAGGTCGCCCGCGCCGCGCTCGACGAGCGGCGCGCGCGCGAGATCGTCGCGGCCGAGGTGCAGGAGCGGCGCGAGGCGGCGGTCGGCTACGACGGCCATGGCCGCGCCGAGGAGGCCGCGCGGCTGCGCGCCGAGGCCGACCTGCTCGCCGGCTTCCTCGCCTGAGCGGCGGACGACGCCGCCCTCGGTGGGGCGGCACGGGCGCGGCGGCCCCGCACGGGGCGCGGCCGCCGCAGATCACTCCCCGTCGTCGCTCTCCTGCGCATCGGACTCCGGCTGGGAGCGGGTGACGCGCTCGCAGGAGCCGTTGGGGTTCTCCGGCGTCGCGTCGGTGATGACGTCGTGGAGGTCGGCGATCACGCGGTCGTTCCCTGCGCCGCAGGTGATGCGGTCGGCCTCGCCGTCGTAGGTGTGGAAGCGGTCGTTGCCGGCGCCGCCGTCGAGCGTGTCGCCGGCGGTGTCGCCGGGGCCGGTGACGTCCTTGCGCGAGAGCGCCCACAGGTCGTCGTTCCCGTCGCCGCCGCTGATCGCGTCGACGCCCTTGTTGGCGAGGATCCTGTCGCGGCCCGGTCCGCCGTCGATGCGGTCGTCGCCGAAGCCGCCGGAGACGTGGTCGCGGCCGAAGCCGCCGCTGACGATGTCGTCGCCGCCGCGGGCACGGATCCGGTCGCGGCCGGCGAGGCCGTCGATCGTGTCGGCGCGGTGGGTGCCGAGCAGGTGGTCGCCGCGCGGTGTGCCGGCGATCGTCGCGGCGCCGGCGTCGGCGGCCGGCACGAGCAGCGCGGAGGTCGCGACGGCGACGGCGAGCAGATGGGTGAGCGGGCGTCGGGGCATTCGGGCCTCAGCCTCCGGTCGGGGACGTCTCTACGAACCCGCCGCGTCGTGCGCAGTTGCGCCGCGTCTCCTCGCGATCGGTGCGGGCCTGGGGGTGTCACAGGCCCCCGGATCCGCGCTGATCGCCGCTTCAATCCGAACTTATATAAGTCGAAGCTGATACGATCCCCTTGATGCACGCGTTCGACGTCCTCGGCGATCCCGTCCGGCGGCGGATCCTCGAGCTGCTGGCCGACGGCGAGCTGCCCTCCGGGGCGGTCGCGGCCGTCGTCCAGCGGGAGTTCGGGATCTCGCAACCGGCCGTCTCGCAGCACCTGCGGGTGCTGCGCGAGAGCGGCTTCGCCCGTTCGCGACCCGACGGCGCCCGCCGGCTCTACGCCGTCGAGCCGGCGGCGCTGCGGGAGGTCGACGCGTGGCTGGAGCCGTTCCGGCGCTTCTGGGAGCCGCACCTCGACGCGCTCGCGACCGAGGTCGCGCGCGGCAAGCGGCAGCGCCGGCGGCAGGCGGACCGAACCGACGAGAGAGGCAGCAGATGATCGATGTGAGCGGAGAGATCAGCGCCGTGCGGCGGCAGCTCGGCAGTCGCGTGCTGGAGGCCGGCGAGGCGCGCGTCTCGACGATCTCGCGCAGCTACCAGACGACGCTCGAGGACCTCTGGGAGGCGTGCACCGACGGCGAGCGGATCAGACGCTGGTTCATGCCCGTCAGCGGCGAGCTGAAGCTCGGCGGCCGCTTCCAGCTCGAGGGCAACGCGGGCGGGACGATCGAGCGCTGCGATCCGCCGAACGGCTTCGACGCGACCTGGGAGTACGGCGGCGAGGTCAGCTGGATCGAGCTGCGCCTCAGCGCCGAGGCGGAGGAGCGCACGCGGCTGACGCTCGAGCACATCGCGCACGTCAGCGACGAGCGCTGGAACGAGTACGGGCCGGGCGCCGTCGGCGTCGGCTGGGAGCTGGGGCTGCTCGGCCTGACGCTCCACCTGCGCGGCGGGGCGACCTCCGACGTGACCGCGGC
Source organism: Conexibacter sp. (assembly GCA_035473605.1). GTDB lineage: Bacteria > Actinomycetota > Thermoleophilia > Solirubrobacterales > Solirubrobacteraceae > Conexibacter. Next base: position 1,023 of record DATIOB010000710.1, on the reverse strand, counting down.
CGGCCAGGAGTGGGCCGCCTCGGAGGAGGGCAGACGGTTCATGGCGCTCAGCGGCGAGGCGTGGGGCGAGGCGGCGATCGCCGGCGGTGAGCCCGAGGCGGCGGCGCGCGTCGCCGCGGCGCGCACGGTCGCCTTCTACACCGGGGGCTGATTCAGCGGATCGGCGGCGGGCTGCCCTCGGCGCTCGCCAGCAGCTCCGGCGCCCACTCGCAGACCGCGCACGCGTGGCGGAAGGCGGAGCGCGCGAAGTCGAGCGCGGCCGCATGCGGGTCGGGGGCGGCGGCGATGTCGTCCCAGTCGAGCACGAACTCGCCGAGCGCGTCCTCCCAGCGCGCCGCCGGCGGGTCGAGCGTCGCGTCGGAGAAGTGGTCGGGGGCCGGGTGGGCGTAGGCGTAGAAGGCCGCTCTCGGGTATCTCGCGTCGCCCGGCCACCAGCCGAGCGCGACCTCCTGCGAGTCCATCGCGTTGCGCATCAGGAAGTCGTCGGAGGGCGGCTCGGCCGGCTGCCCGGAGAAGAGGTTGACGGCGAAGTCGAACGATCCCCACCAGGCGTTGACCGGCGTCGCGCGGCCGCGGTAGGGCGCGCGGAAGGCGGCCAGCACCTGCGTCACGCGCGTCGCGACGGCGAAGTACGTCTCGACCTGCGCCGCGTCGTAGGTGGCGTGCTCCTCGTCGTCGACGAGCGGCACCGTCCACGGCACCTCCTGCGGCGTCGGGTCGATCTCGACCGGCCCGGCCAGCTCACCCGCGGCCGCCAGCAGCTCGCGCGCGACGGTGCCGACGGCGCGGTCGGGGCCGAGCGGGAGGCGCCGCGTCGCGCCGCCGCTGTGCTCGACGACCGCTTCGTGCGCGCGCAGGTCGAGCGCGACGACGAAAGCGCCGGAGCCGTCGGGCGCCGGCAGCGGGAGCGTCTCCCACCCGCGCGCGGTCAGGCGCAGGGCCGCGTGCTGCAGCTGGGGCTCCGGCGGTGCGAGCGCGACCGCGAGCTTTCCCAGCACCTGGGTGTGCGCGTGCAGCGTGTCG
>DATIOB010000709.1:0-2571 GCA_035473605.1 Conexibacter sp. | reverse complement strand
GCGTCGGCGAGCCGCGCGAGCGCCTCCCGCACGGGGATGTGGCTGACGCCGAGCTGGTCGGCGAGCGTCCGCTCGACGAGCCGGCTGCCGGGGGCGTAGCGGCCGTCGTAGATGGCCTCGCGGATCTGCTCCGCGACGCGGTCGGCAAGGCTCTGCTGCGGCAGTCGGTCAAGCGTCATCGCCATGGGTCTCGTCGGGTAGGGGGCACGCTGCAACAGCTATAGCATCCAGCAGGTCAGTTGCCCAAGTCAAATGAAATAGTCACTTGACCAAGTACGGCTAGATCGTATAGCGTGCTCGGCGAGCCGCCTCCCGGATCGCGTCGGAGGGGTGAATTCGCACCATCGAGAGGGAGAGCACGTGTCACTCGTGTCACGCTCGGCTGCGCTGGCAGCCGCGTTCGTGCTGGCCGCAGCCGCGGCCGTCGGTTGCGGGAGCGAGGACTCCGGCGACAGCACGACGAGCGCAGCAGCGGCGCCCGGCGGGAGCTTCGTCCCGCAGCGCGCGGCGACCGTCAGAGGCGACCTTCCGCCGCAGGCGCGCAGACGCTGGAGCTACGACGCCGCGACCGGCAGGTTCGCCGTCGTCGACGGTGACGCGTCCGGCTACCGGCCGGCGCTCGCGCCACCGCGGGAGCCGTTCACGCTCGCCTACATGGATCCGTGGGCGGCGAACCAGTTCGCGATCCCGATCCGCGAGGGCGTGGAGCGCCACGCGCGCAGACTGGGCCTCGGATTCGCCTACTGCGACACCGCCTTCAGAGCGGAGAGAGCGGTCGAGTGCGCCGAGCTGCTCGCGCGTCAGCGGCCCGGCTTCGCGATCGCCGGCAACTGGCAGGCGGGCGCCTCCGCCGCCGTGATGCGGGTCTTCGACGACGCGCGCATCCCGACCGCCTCGATCGACGTCTGGCAGCCCAACTCGATCTTCTTCGGCGCCGACAACTACAGCTCCGGCGAGCTGGGCGGCAGAGCGGCCGGCGAGTACGCCAGGCAGGCCTGGGACTGCAGGGACGTGTGGCTGTTCCTGGGCGAGAACAAGGAGGAGGGCGAGGCCGCCGCGCAGCGCCTCGCCGGCTTCGCCGACGGCGTCCAGGAGGTCTGCGGGGCGCTGCCGGCCGACCGCATCCAGCGCGAGCGGATGGCCGCCGGCACCGGCGACCAGGCGCTGACCGTCACGACCGACTGGCTGACCGCCCACCCGCAGGCCGAGCGCGTGCTCGCCACGACGCTCGACGACGAGCGCGCCAGCGGGATCGCGAAGGCCTTCGCCGCCTCCGGCACCGCGCGCGAGGCGCGCGTCGTCGGGCTCGGCTGCGACGCCGTCGGCGTCGAGGTCGTCAAGCAGGCGCCGGCCGAGCAGAACCGCTACCTCGGCTGCGTCGCGTTCTTCCCCGACAAGTACGCCGAGCACCTCGTCTCGCTCGCGCTCGACGTCGTCGGCGGCAGAGCGGTGCCGGAGGAGGTCCACGTCGAGCACGAGCTGCTGACGCACGCGACGATCGCGGAGCACTACCCGTGAGCGGCTCCGAGACGCTCCTGCGGCTGCAGGGGATCACGAAGCGCTTCGGCGCCGCAGAGGTGCTGCGCGGGGTCGACCTCTCGATCGCCCCGCGCGAGGCGGTCGGCCTGATCGGCGACAACGGCGCCGGCAAGTCGACGCTCGTCAAGGTGCTCTCCGGCGTCCACGCGCCGACCGCCGGCACGATCGCGCTCGACGGCCGCGAGGTCCGCTTCGCGACGCCGCTGGCGGCGCGCGCGAGCGGGATCGAGATGATCTTCCAGGACCTCGCGCTGTGCGACGACCTCGACGCGGCCGCCAACGTCTTCCTCGGCCGCGAGCCGCGCCGCCGGGTCGGCCCCGGCCGCTGGCTGGACCGCAGCCGCATGCGCACGGAGGCCGCCGCCGTCTTCGAGCAGCTCGGCGCGGCGATCCCGGTCGACCAGCTCGTCGGCGAGCTGTCGGGCGGTCAGCGTCAGCTCGTCGCGGTCGCCCGCGCGCTGCAGTTCCAGCCGCGGCTGCTGCTGATGGACGAGCCGACGGCCGCGCTCTCCAACGCGAAGATCCACATGCTGCTGGAGATGGTGCGGCGGCTGAAGCGGCGCGACGTCGCCGTGCTGCTGATCAGCCACCGCTTCACGGACCTGATCGCCGTCTGCGACCGCATCGTCGCGCTGCGCGACGGGCGCATCGCGGCCGAGATCGTCCCGCGCGGGCGCGACGTCGCGGAGCTGATGGCGCAGCTGCAGGAGGCGCTCACCGGCGAGGCGCTGGAGGCCGTCGCATGAGCGCGCTGAGCAGCTCCGCGGGCGCCCCCGGCGCTCCCGGCGCCGGCCTGCCCGGCCGCCTCCTGCGCGGCGCCGGCGAGCGCCTCGGCGTCGTCGGCGCCGGGCTGCTGATCGCGCTGGCGGCCGAGATCGTGCTGTTCTCGATCCTCTCGCCGTACTTCCTCGACGCCGACAACTTCAGCAACATCGGCCGCGCGATGACGATCGTCGGGATCGCCGCGATCGGGCAGACGGTCGTGATCGTCGCGGGCGGCTTCGACCTCTCGGTCGGCTCCGTGATGGCGGC
>DATIOB010000708.1:0-1744 GCA_035473605.1 Conexibacter sp. | reverse complement strand
TCTTCCACAGTTGGAGCTGTTCTATGCTTTTGGCCTGGGCACGCTTGCGCAACGGCTGGCCATCGGGACCGAGCATGATCGGGCCGCTGCCGGCCCCGACCGGCGCAAAGAAGCTGACCTGCGCTTCGCCCCCGGCGCCCGCGGCGGGCCCACCACCGGCATCGCCGTTCGCGCCGTTGCCGCCGGGCTGGCCCTGCATGGGCACGCCATCGCCCGGCCGTCGCCGCCGCCGCCGTCGCCGCTTCCGGCGCTCACCGGGCGCCCCGTTCCCAGTCGCATCTCCTGGCTGGCCTTGCCAGGGCTGCGACGGCCGCGCGCCGTCGGGCCGGGGCCCGGGCGCCGCTCCGTCGGGTCGTGGCCCGGCGCCGCCGCGGTTGTCATACCGGTCAGGCCGATCGCCCGAGCGCGGACCATCGGAGCGGAACCCGCCGCTGTTACCACCGCCGCGATCCCAGCGCCGGATCTTCTTGCCACGGCGCTGCCGTCCCACCCCGGCGTCATTGGGGTTGGCCGAGGCGACCGGCGCCATCGCGATCCGCATCGGACCGCGCACGTACTCGATCACCGGACCGCCGTTCGACATCCGCCGCGACGACGGCTCGGAGCTCGGCGCGCCGGTCGATAGCACCGGCGTCGTGAACGCGCTCTTGGGCGGTAGCATCGCGCGCCGCTTGCGCCGCCGCCGCCGCCGCCGCCGCCGTGCCTCGGCCGCGCTGGCGGACGTCGCGTCTAGCGCGAGCTCAGGCCGTTGCTTGGGCTGCTTGGGGACCCGCTTGCGGGCGAGCACGGTGATCTCGCCGGGCCCTTCGATGCCTTCTTCGGCGAGCTCGGCTGCGGTCTTGTCGAAATCGTCCTCGTCCTCGTCGTCGTCGTCATCCTCGTCGTCATCGTCCTCGTCGTCGTCCTCGTCGTCGTCGTCGTCCTCGTCATCATCGTCCTCGCCCTCCTCGCCCTCCGCGAGCTCGCCGTCCTCGTCCTCGCCGTCGTCGTCCTCGTCGTCGTCGTCCTCGTCGTCATCATCGAGGTCGTCGTCGTCCTCGAGCTCGTCGGCTGCGGGGCCACCGGGCGCGACGTGCTGCGCGATGGCTGGCTCGGCCGCGTGGCCGTTCGTCGGGCCGAGCTTCGCGGGCAGCGCGCCCGGGGCGGAGGGGGTGACGATCTCGACCGGCTTTGCGCTGGCCGCCGCCGCGATCGCGGGGGCTGCCGCACCCGCCGCGCTCCGGCGCAGCACCGTCGGGCCCGGCTTGGGTGCGGGGGCGGCTGCTGCCGCTGCCGCTGCCGCTGCCGCTGCGGCGGCTTCTGGCGTCGGCTGATCGATGCGCACGACGCGCGCCTTGATCTCGCGACGCGGCTTGACCTCGACCGGATCCTCGTCGAGCAACCGGGTCAGCGAGGCGCCGAGCCGGGTGGCTTCGGTCGACGCGGCGAGCGCGGCCTCGCGCGAGCGCAGGCAGTTGTCGCAGCGCCCGCACCTGGGCGGGTTGACCTCGCCGAGGTACTCGAGGATCACCTGGCTGCGGCACCCCGGCGCCTTCACGTAGGCGAGCAGGGCATCGAGGCGCTGGCGATCGGCGATCCGGCGGGCCTCGTACTGCCGCGCGCGCTGCAAGAGCTCGATGCGCTCGGGCGCCGGGTCGGCGACGAAGTAGAGGCCGCCCTCCTTCTCGGTCACGAAGTGCTCGTCCTTCAGGAGCGATAGCACGGTGCGCGTGCGCTGCTGGCCGACGCCCGAGGACAGGGCCAG
>DATIOB010000707.1:0-7863 GCA_035473605.1 Conexibacter sp. | reverse complement strand
GCGCGAGCGCCGGCGAGCGGCTGCGGCACGCGCCGAGCGGCACGCCGCTGCGCGCCGAGCCGCTGCCGCGCGGCGCGCCGTCGTTGTAGCGGCGCCGCCGGGCGTGCGCACGCCGCGCCGGCGCCGCCGCGCTTGCGAGCATGTGCGGCGTGATCGAGACGACGGAGATCGAAGGGTTCGCGACGCTGCGGCTGCGCGCGGGCGAGCTGAGCGCGACGTTCGTTCCCGGCGCCGGCATGCTCGGCCTCTCGCTGCGCGACGGCGAGCAGGAGCTGCTCGGCGCCCGCCACGGGCTCGACGCGTACGTGCGCGACGCCAGAACGATGGGGATCCCGCTGCTGCACCCGTGGGCCAACCGGCTCTCGCGCGACCGCTTCTCCGTCGCCGGCACCGAGGTGCGGATCGCCGACGGCGCCGCCGGCCTGCACCGCGACGGCAACGGCCTGCCGATCCACGGGCTCGTCGCCGGCGCGTCCGACTGGGGCGTGCAGGAAGCGCCCGCGCTCGCCGGCGAGGCCGCGTCCGCCGGCGACGAGGACGACGCCGCCTTCTCCGCCACGCTCGACTTCGGCGCGCGGCCCGACCTGCTCGCCTCCTTTCCCTTCCCGCACACGCTGCGGCTCGACGTCGCGCTGCGGGATCGCAGCCTGCGGATCGCCACCACGCTGACCGCGACCGGCGAGGTCGCGGTCCCGCTCGCCTTCGGCTTCCATCCCTACCTCCAGCTCGCCGGCGTGCCGCGCGAGCAGTGGCTGGTCGAGCTGCCGGCGCTGGAGCGGCTGGAGCTGGACGGGCGCGGAATCCCGACCGGCGTCGCGCACGCCGCGCCGGCCGAGTCGCGCCTGCTCGCCGAGCGTTCGCTCGACGACGCCTACGACCACGTCGAGCCCGGCGCCGTCTTCGCCGTCGAGGCCGCCGGCCGCCGCATCGAGGTCCACTTCGAGCAGGGCTACCCGGCGGCGCAGGTGTTCGCGCCGCCGAGCGAGCAGCTGATCTGCTTCGAGCCTATGACGGCTCCGACCGACGCGCTCGTGAGCGGCCGGTCGCTGCGGCTCGTCGCGCCCGGCGAGCAGGCCGTCAGCGCCTTCGCGATCGTCGTGCCGCCGCCCGCACCCTGACGCGGAGCCGGGCAAACACTGGGGCCGGCCCCGCTGCGGCAGGGGCGGGCCGCCGCGAAGCTGTCCGGCATGCCCACGACTCCGTCGTCCCTCCCATGCTGAGCCGGCAGCGCCACCGGCGGCTGCGCAGATCGCTCGCGGCCGAGCGACGCCGCGTCGGCGCCGCGACCGGCGCGGCGCTCACCGCGCAGGAGCGCGCGCTGCAGGCCAGACCGGGCGCCGACCTGCCTGTCAGGCCGGTGCAGAACGCCGAGCGCGAGCTGCGCGCGCTGGCACGCGAGCTGCGTCGCCGCGCCGGCGGCGACACCCGCGTGCAGGCGGCCGCACGCGGCGTCGGCGAGCTGGCCGACGGCTTCGCGTCGCTCGCTGCCGCCGAGCGCACGAACGATCCGCAGAGAGCGGCCGACCTGACGACGAGAGCGGTCGCCGCGTTGCGCGCGGCCGAGCGGCAGCGCGGAAAGGCCGGCGATGCGTGGCCGCTCTGACAGCCAAGGCGGCCGCCTGATCGACCGCGCCGCCCGCGGCGCCGCCGCCGGCATGTCGCGCCGCGAGCTGGTGCGGCTCGGGCTCGGTGCAGTCGCCGCAGCGGCGCTGCCGGCCGCGGCCTGGCCGACCGCGGCAGCGGCGGCGAAGACGCGCGGCATCTGCCCGCCGCGCCAGCGCGGCACCTGTCCGCCCGGCCTCACACCCGGCCGCTGGAGCAGGGGCGCCGCGCACGCGATCGAGTCGGGGCTTCCGTCGACCTTCAACGGCTGTGGGCCGGAGTCGGGGATCAGACTGCCCATCTTCGGCAGAACCGACCCGGTCCCCGACCGGCCGCTCTTCATCGCCGACTTCTTCAGCTCCTGCCAGGCGCATGACTGCTGCTACGGCGGCTGCGGGAGCGACCAGGTCGCCTGCGACGCCGCCTTCCTCGACGACGCGCTGAAGGCGTGCGCGAAGGCCCACCCCGGGAGCGACGAGATCTCGCGCGGACTGCGGATCGCCTGCAACAAGGTGGCAGCGCTTTACCACTTCGCCGTCGCCTCCGGCGGGCGCGCGGCGTGGGAGGCCGCGCAGGCGACGGGCTGCTTCTCATGCGAGAGATGCGACGCCGACCTGCTCACCGACCCGCGCAACTGCGGGACGTGCGGCCGCGTCTGCCCGGCGGGCCAGGCCTGCTGCCTCGGCGAGTGCAGGGACACGAGAGTCGACGCGCAGAACTGCGGTGCCTGCGGCAGCATCTGCGCGTCGCACCAGCGCTGCATCGGCGGCCAGTGCATCGGGTGCAGAAGACCCGAGATCACCTGCGGCACGCAGTGCTGCAACCCGAAGACGCACACCTGCCGCAACGGCGTCTGCGAGAAGAAGTGCCCGCGCGGCCAGCAGCCGTGCGGTGGCGTCTGTCTCGGTCCCGACGAGCGTTGCTGCGAGGGGATCGCCTGCCCCGCCGACCAGGACTGCTGCTTCCGCACGCGCGAGTCGCCCGACAGAGGCATCTGCTGCCCGCCCGGGACGCTCTGTTATGGCCATCCGGACGGCTTCGCCTCCTGCAAGCCGCTCTAGCGAGCTGAAGGGATGACCACGATCCCGCGCGTCGCGCCCGACCTGCCGCTGACCGGCCTCGCCGGCGCGACGGTCCGCGTCGGCGACCTGCTGCGCCGCGACCTGCCGCTGCTGCTCGTCTTCTGCGATCCCGGCTGCGGGCCGTGCAGGGCGCTGCTGCCCGAGGTCGCGGCGTGGCGGCGGGAACTGGCCGCGGTGCTGACGGTCGCGGTCGTCGGGCGCGGCGAGGCGGGCGCCGCCTACGGGGTCGCCGGCAGCCCGAGCGCGCTGCTGATCGCGCCCGACGGGCTGATCGAGGGCGGCCCCGTCGTGGGCGTCGCGGCGATCCACGCGCTGATGCGCAGAGCGGTCGACATCACCGGGACGGAGGTGCGACCGGCGGCATCCGCGTAGGCGCGGGGGCGCCGCGGCGCGCGCCCGCGATCGCGAACCCGCGCGCGACGGTGCCGGCGGCGATCACGGCCCAGACGGCGAGCGCGACCCACACCCACGCCTGCGCGAAGTCGGTCATCCAACCGTGGTCGTCGGCGGCGCCGACGGTGAAGCTGGAGGCGGCGTACATGCCGACCGGGAAGACGGTCGCCCAGCGCAGCGCGCTGAACTGCAGCCGCGGCCGCAGCAGCTCGCCGCCGACCAGCAGCGGCAGCCAGATCAGCTCGACGACGATCAGCGCGACGGCGAGGCCGGCGAGCAGCTCGCGCAGGTCGCCGAGCGCGCCGGTCGCGTCGATCGCCTGCACGATTCTGCCGCTTGCGAGCGCGCTGATCGCGACGGCGCCGCCCGCGACCCAGTGGTCGCCGCGACCGGTCAGCAGCTGGCGCACGTCGAAGTCGTGCAGCACCCACACGTAGAAGGCGATCCCCACGAGCAGCAGCACGAGCGCGAGCGCGACGAGCCCCTTGCGCTGCTCGCTGATCGCAAGCGTCGCGCTCAGCACGGCGAGCGACTGGATCGAGACGGTCAGCAGGAAGCTGGCGCCGACGGTCGGCCGTCTCCACGCACCGAGCACGGTCCGCAGCAGCGTCAGCAGGAACAGCGCGCCGATCACGAGCGCGACGATCCCCGCCCACGTCCAGCCGTAGACCGTCAGCCGCGCGCCGAGCACGCCGGTGCCGGCGACGCCGGTCAGCGACGCCGGCAGCGCGGCCTCGGCGAGGAAGCGCGGGCGGTGGACGGCGAAGCGCGCGACCAGCAGCAGCGCCAGCACGACCCAGATCCCCAAAGCGATCCACATCAGCGCCTCCGACAGCCCGGTGCGGCCGTCGAGCGCGAGCGCGACGGAGACGATCGCGGTCCCCATCACCGCGCCGCCGGAGGCCGGCGGCAGCGCCTCCAGCACCCGCCGCAGCGGCGCGCCGAGCGGACCGAAGCGCAGCAGCGGGCGCGCCGCGACCGGCGCCGCGAGGCCGGCGCCTGGCAGCGTGCCGCCGAGCCGGCTGCGGTAGAGGATCGGCGGCCGGCCGAGGTACTGGACCGGCGCCGACCAGACGTGCACGAGGCGGCTGAACGGCCACAGCATGTAGAGCCCCCACGCCAGCACCGCGTGCACCTGGTAGCTGGCGTCGACGCCGCGCATCAGCTCCGGGTCGGGGTTGAGCCGCAGCACGCCGCGGAACCACGGCGCGACGTCCTCGCGGTAGTTGTAGCCGCTGCCGATCAGGTTGATCCCGATCGTCTGGAAGGTGCCGAGCACGATCAGCGCGGTCAGCAGCCCGTACGTGAGCATGTCGACGCGCGTCGTCGTCACGCGCACGCGCTTGACGGTCGCGCGGCGGTAGAGCAGCAGCGCGAAGCCGATCACCGTCGCCAGCGCAGCGAGCGTGCCGGCGCCGGTCGAGAAGTCCTTGTACGTCGTCTCCGAGATCCCGAGCGACTCGGTGAACGACTCCGGGATCAGTATCCCGATCACGTGGCCGGCGATCGCCGCGAGCGCGCCGTAGTGGAACAGCGGCGCGCCGACTCCCAGCAGTCTGCGCTCGAACAGCTGCGTCGATCTCGCGGTCCAGCCGAACTGGTCGGTTCTGTAGCGCCAGACGTGGCCGACGACGAAGGTCGCGATCGCCAGGTAGGGCAGGATCACCCACCAGAAGATCCCGGCGCCGTCGCTCACGCGACCCCCACGCGCTCCTGCGGTGGACCTTCTCGCAAGAGCTTCCGCATGCGCGCCTCGTCCCCCTCGGCCGGGGCTCCCAACGCGATCGCGACGGCGTCGACGACATCCGCATACGGGCTTTCCCGTTCCCGCAAGGCGATCCGCAGCAGTTCGAGCCCAGCACGATGTTCACGCAGCACTGCGGAGCCATACCCGTCGGGTGCGCTGCCGGCGAATTCGAGCATCACGGGCAGGAAGTCGGGCAGCTCACCTCCCTCCATCGGCCAGCCACCAGCGCGATAGAGCTTGCGCAAGCGCAGCAGCTCCATCCCTCGCGCCCGCGTGTCGCCGTGCGTGAAATACGTCATGTAGAGACCGGTGCGCCGTCTCACTTCGAAGGTCTCGATCCAGCGTTCCTGCAAGCTGCGGTGGTCCGCTTCGGCGGCGAAGGCACTGCTGAACCGCTCGAGCGGTTCGCGCACGCGCCGCCCTCGCACGCGACGGGCGCCGTGCGCCAGCTCCTCACGGCCGTCGAGCAGCCGCTCGTCGGGGTAGCGCAGCAGCCACGACGCGACTCGGAACGCCAACGGATCGACGCGCCTCATCTTCCTTGCACCTGCGTCACGTTCAGCATGAAGTTGTCGATCGGCGTCTGCTCGGGGTCCTCGCGCGGGCCGCCGCCGCTCGCCCCGCAGGAGCCCGGGCCGCCGGCGAAGTCGAGCCCGCAGGAGCCCTGCTGCTCGGTCAGCCGCTGCGCCAGTTCGGTGTGCGCGAGCGGGATCACGTAGCGGTCGTGGTACTTGGCGATCGCGAGCAGGCGGTAGAGCGTTTCGAGGTCACGTCCCTCCAGGCCGACGGCATCGGCGATCGACTCCTCCTCGACGCCGAGCACCTCGCGCTTGCGCATGTAGGCGCGCATCGCGGCGAGGCGGTGGAGCACGTCGCGGATCACCTCCGTGTCGCCGGCGCTCAGCAGCCCGGCGATGTACTCGACCGGGATCCGCATGTGGTCGATCGCGGGGAAGACGTCGTCGGGGTCCGCCTCGTAGCCGTCGTGCTCCAGCGTCGAGACGATCGGCGACAGCGGCGGCACGTACCAGACCATCGGCAGCGTGCGGTACTCCGGATGCAGCGGCAGCGCGACGCCGTAGCGGACCGCGAGCGTGTAGACGGGCGAGCGCGACGCCGCCTCCAGCCAGTCGTCGGGGATCCCGTCGCGGCGCGCCTGCGCGCGCACCTCGGGGTCGTCGGGGTCGAGCATGATCGAGCGCTGCGCGTGCAGCAGCTCGCGCTCGTCGGGCACCGACGCGGCCTCCTGCACGCGGTCGGCGTCGTAGAGCACGAGGCCGAGGTAGCGGATCCGCCCGACGCAGGTCTCCGAGCAGACGGTCGGCTGGCCCTGCTCGATGCGCGGGTAGCAGAGCGTGCACTTCTCGGCCTTGCCGGTGCCGTGGTTGAAGTAGACCTTCTTGTACGGGCAGCCGGAGACGCAGTAGCGCCAGCCGCGGCAGCGCTCCTGGTCGACGAGCACGATCCCGTCCTCCTCGCGCTTGTACATCGCGCCCGATGGGCACGAGGCGACGCACGACGGGTTCATGCAGTGCTCGCAGATGCGCGGCAGGAAGAAGTAGAAGGCCTCCTCGTACTGCATCCGCACCTGCTCCTGCATGCCGGCGAGCTGCGGGTCGGTGGCGGCGTCGGCGCCGGCCAGGCCGTCGTCCCAGTTGGGCCCCCATCTCGGTGAGACGCTGTCGCCGGTCAGCTGCGAATGGGGCGTCGCAACCGGGTCGGCGTCGCTCAGCGGCGCGTCGATCAACGTGCGGAAGTCGTAGCTCCACGGCTCGTAGTAGTCGTCGATCTGCGGCATGTCGGGGTTGGCGAAGATCCCCAGCAGCTTCTTCACCTGGCCGCCGGCCTTGAGCTTCAGGCGGCCGCGGCGGTCGAGCGTCCAACCGCCGTTCCAGCGCTCCTGATCGGACCACTGGCGCGGGTAGCCGGCGCCGGGCTTCGTCTCGACGTTGTTGAACCAGACGTACTCGGTCCCGGGGCGGTTGGTCCAGACCTGCTTGCACGTGACCGAGCAGGTGTGGCAGCCGATGCACTTGTCGAGGTTCATCACCATCGCGACCTGCGCCTTGACGTGCATCGCTTCAGAACTCCACCGGCGCGTGCCGCTTGCGCACGACCGTCAGCTCGTCGCGGTTGGAGCCGGTCGGGCCGTAGTAGTTGAAGCCCCATGAGAGGTGGGCGTAGCCGCCGATCAGGTGCGTCGGCTTCATCGTGATCCGCGTCAGCGAGTTCTCGGTGCCGCCGCGGTTGCCGCGCAGCTCGGTCCGCGGCGTGTTCACGTGGCGGTCCTTGGCGTGGTAGAGCATGCAGGTGCCCTGCGGCAGCCGGTGCGAGACGACGGCGCGGCAGGAGACGATCCCGTTGCGGTTGTACGCCTCGACCCAGTCGTCGTCGGCGATCTCCAGCGCGGCGGCGTCCTCGCGCGCGAGCCACAGCACCGGGCCGCCGCGGAAGAGCGTGAGCATGTGCAGGTTGTCCTGGAACTCGGAGTGGATCGACCACTTCGAGTGCGGCGTCAGGTACTTCAGCGTCAGCTCGCGCTCGCCGTTGGCGGCGAGCGGCTCGCCGGCGTCGATCGTCCCGCCGAAGTTGAGCGGCGGCCGGTACGCGGGCAGCGCCTCGCCCAGCTCCAGCATCCACTCGTGGTCCTGGTAGAGGTGCATGCGGCCGCTGAGCGTGTGCCACGGCTTCGCGCGCTCGGTGTTGATCGTGAAGGCGCTGTAGCGGCGGTCCTTCGCGTCGATCCCCGACCACTCCGGCGAGGTCGTCACGGCGCGCGGCTGCGTCTGCGTGTCGGCGAAGACGATCCGCGCCTCCGCGGTCGCCTCGGCCAGGTCGGCCAGTCTCAGGCCGGTGCGCGCCTCCAGCGATCTGAACCCCTCCAGCGCGAGCCGCCCGTTGGAGACGCCCGAGAGCGCGAGCATCGTCTCGGCGACCTCGACGTCGCGGTCCAGCCGCGGCCGCTCCGCGGCGACGCCGTCGCGGTGCGGCGGCCCGTTCTGGCGCCGCAGCCACGCGACCTCCTCGCCGGCTCTCCAC
>DATIOB010000706.1:0-3717 GCA_035473605.1 Conexibacter sp. | reverse complement strand
GACCTGCGAGCGCAGCGCGCGCAGGCGCGCGAGCGACGGCGCGTCGAAGGCGCGCTCCAGCTCGATCGGCCGCTCGGCGAAGTTGAGGTACTGGCCGACCTCGTACATCGCCAGCGAGCGGCGGACGCGCTCCAGCTCCTGTTCGAGCGCCGGCGCGGCGGCCGGATCCATCAGCGCGCTGGTCGCGAACGCGAGGTAGGAGCCCTCGATCATGTCGCGCGCACCGTGTGAGTCGTGCGTGCGGCCGAGCGCGCCGCCGAGCTGACGCAGCTCAACGACCATCAACGTCGAGCCCGAGCCGGGGCCGGCGGCGGTCAGGAGCGTGTCGAAGCCCTCGCGCGGCAGCTCGCCGAGCACCTGGCTGACGGCGCGGTAGGGCATCGGGTCCTCGGGGTCCATCGCGAGGTAGCCGAGCGCGGCCGGCTCGACCATCGCGAAGGTGTCCATCAGCGGGCCGAGCGCGCGCAGCGGCTCCAGCAGCGCGGCGCCGTCGGCCTCGCTGCCGAGGAAGGCCGCCTGCACGAGCGCGAACGATCTGCCGCGCAGCGGCTCGGGCAGCTCCTCCAGCGGCGGCAGCTGCAGCAGCTTCGCCGTCGAGGTGACCGCGTCGGGCGCCGTCGCGGACCACGCGCGCCAGGCATGCATGACCTCGGCGGCGCGCTCGAACGGGAAGAAGAGCGAGCCGGCGTAGATCTGCGGTGCCGGGAACAGCTCGAACTCGATCGCGGTCACGATCCCGACGTTGGCGCCGGCGCCGCGCAGCGCCCAGAAGAGGTCGGGCTCGTGTTCCTGGTCGGCACGCACGAGAGCGCCGTCGGCGGTGACCAGCTCGATCGCCGTGATCGCGTTGCACGCCAGGCCGTGCTTGCGACCGAGCCAGCCGAGGCCGCCGCCGAGCGAGTAGCCGACGACGCCGACGTCACGCGAGGAGCCCGACAGCGGCGCAAGACCGTGCGCCGAGGCGGCATCGCAGACGGGGCCCCACTTGACGCCGGCTTCGACGCGCGCGCGACGGGCTTCCGCGTCGATGCTGAAGCCCTGCATCGCGGAGGTCTTCAGCAGGATCGTGGTGCCGAGGTCGCCGAGCGGAGCGGCGTTGTGACCGGTCGCCTGCGGCGCGACGCGCAGGCCGCGCTCGCCGGCGAAGCGCACGACCGCGGCGACGTCGCGGGCGTCCTGCGCGATCGCGATCAGCGCCGGGCGCTGGTCGAGCGCGAGGTTGAAGGCGCCGCGCGCCTCGTCCCAGCCGCTGTCGCCGGGAGCGATCACGGAGCCGGCGAAGCGGCTGCGCAGCGGGCGGGTGTCGATCGATGCGTCGATGCTCATGGCGGGTCTCCTCGGAACGGGTTCGGTTCGTGGTGACACCGTCGCCGAGCGGCGGTGAGGCGACCATCGGGGACACCCCGCACCGACCCCCGGGGCAGCCCCCGCGTCGCACACGCGCCGACCCCGGGCGCGCCGGTGCGGCATCCTGTGCGGGATGGGATCGCGCTCGGGATCGGGGTCGCGCGGACGCTCGCGCGGCGGGCGCGGAAGCCGCCGCGACGAGCAGCGCTGGTCGGGCGAGCGGGTCGCGCTGCGGACGCCGTTCGCGCTCGCCGAGGTGATCCCGGAGCCGGGCCGGCCGTGGCGGCGGCTGCTGCGGCTCGACGGCGAGGACTGCTCGCACGTCGACCTGCGCGACCCGCGCGCGATCGACTTCGCCTACGTGCGCCGCTTCGCCGATCTCGTCGACCTGCTCGGCGCCGCGGGACGGCCGCTCGACGTCGTCCACCTCGGCGGCGGCGGCTTCACGCTGCCGCGCTACGTCGCCGCGACGCGGCCGGGCTCGCGCAACGAGGTGGCGGAGATCGATCCCGGGCTCGTCACGCTCGCGCGCGAGCAGCTCGGCCTCAGAACCGACCGGCTGCTGCGCGTGCGCGTCGCCGACGCGCGCGAGCTGCTGGAGCGGCGCCCGCCGGGAGCGGCCGACCTCGTCGTGCTCGACGCCTTCCACGGGACGAAGGTTCCCTCCCACCTGACGACGGCCGAGTTCCTCGCCGCGGCTCGCCGCGCGCTGCGGCCGGGCGGCCTCTTCGCCGCCAACGTGATCGACGTGCCGCCGCTGGAGACCTCGCGCGCGGTCGCGGCCGGGGTCCTCGAGCGCTTCGACGCCGCCGCGATCGTCGCGACGCGCAAGGTCGTGAGAGGACGCCAGGGCGGCAACGTCGTCGTGCTCGGCGCCGTCGGCCGCTCGCTGCCGCTGGCCGAGCTGGGCCGCCGGGCGCTGCGCGGCGGCGTGCCGGAGCTGACCGTCGGTGGTCAGGAGCTGGTGCAGTGGCTCGGCGGGGCGAAGCCGTGGAAAGATCCCGTCCCATGCGACGCGTCACCTGGCACGGACACGCCACCGTCCTGATCGAGACCGGCGACGGCGCGCGGCTGCTGACCGACCCGATCCTGCGCGGTCGCGTGGCGCACCTGCGCCGCCACGCCCCGCTGCCGGACCGATCGCAGCTCGGCGCCGTCGACGGGGTGCTCGTCTCGCACGTCCATCACGACCACCTCGACCGTCCGACGCTGAAGGCGCTCGCCGGCTCCGCGACGACGATCGTGCTGCCGCCGGGCGCCGGCAGACTGGTGCGCGGGATGGGGTTCGGTGACGTGCGGGAGCTGACGGCCGGCGCGCACACCGGCGTCGGCGGCAGCGACGTGCGCGCGGTGCCCGCGTGGCACACCGCCAGCCGGCGGCCGCGCGGCAGAGCGCTGGAGGCGCTCGGCTTCGTCGTCGACGGGATCTGGTTCGTCGGCGACAGCGAGCTGAACCCGCGGATGGAGGAGCTGCGCGGGCAGGTCGACGTGGCGCTGATGCCGATCTGGGGCTGGGGCCCGTCGCTCGGGCCCGGCCACCTCGACCCCGCGCAGGCGGCCGAGGCGATCGCGCTCGTGCAGCCCCGGATCGCGATCCCGATCCACTGGGGCACCTATCTCCCCTACGGGCTCGCCTGGCGCCACGGCCACCTGCTGCGCGCGCCGGCGCTGGAGTTCGCCGCCCACGTCGCGAGAGTGGCGCCGGACGTGCGCGTCGAGACGCTCAAGCCCGGCGGCTCGCTCGAGCTCTAGTCGATCACGACCTTCACCGGCGCCCGCGTGCCGACGACGAGCGTGTAGCGACGGTCGAACAGGCGTCTGCGCACGGTCAGCGTCAGGCGGCCGTTCTTCAGCGTGCCGGTCGCATGGACGATCCCGGCGCGCGACAGCCGCACCTTGCCGCTCCCGAGCGATCTCGGCAGGCCGCTGCAGACGACGCGTCTGCCGGCCCGCGCGGCGCAGCGCAGGCGCGGCTCCGCGGGCGCTCTCGGCGCCGGTCCGGCGGGCGGCGCGGGGCCGGGCGCGGGCGGTGCGGGCGGCACGGGCGCGGCCGGGGCCGGCGGCGCCGGGACGACCACCGCGACGCCGGTGCCGGAGAGCGGCACGAGCTGGCGCCCGTCCGGCAGGCCCGGGGCGCTCAGGACGAGCGAGGCCGTGCGCAGGCCCTCGCCGCGCGGGGTGAAGCGGACGCTGGCGAAGCAGCTCTCGCGCTCCTCCAGCGCGACGCCGGTGCAGTTGTCGGCGACCAGCTCGAAGTCGCCGGCGTCCGGGCCCTCCAGCGAGATCCCGCGCACGAACAGCGGCATCTCGTTGCCGGCCAGCAGCGGCAGCGGGATCGTCGCACCGCTGCGACCGACCGTCTGGTCGCCG
>DATIOB010000705.1:0-6237 GCA_035473605.1 Conexibacter sp. | reverse complement strand
ACGCGATCCCAACCGGACCGCGTGCGAGCCAGCGCGAGATCCTGCGCGAGCGGGGCCGGATCGGCTGCCTCGGCTTCGGCGGCCCGCCGGTCCACATCACGATGCTGCGCGAGCTGTGCGTCGAGCGCAAGCGCTGGATCGACGCGGAGACGTTCGAGGACGCGATCGCCGCCTGCAACCTGATGCCCGGCCCCTCCTCAACGCAGCTGGCGATCTTCTGCGCCCACCGCGTCGGCGGGCTGACCGGCACGCTCGTCGGCGGGCTCGCGTTCATCGTGCCCGGCCTCGTGCTGATCCTCGCGCTCGCCGCGCTCTTCCTCGGCGGCCCGCCGGCCTGGGTCCAGGGCGCCGGCGCCGGCGCCGGCTCGGCCGTCGCGGCCGTCGCCGTCAGCGCGGGACTCCAGCTGCTTCCGGCCAGCCGCGCCCGCGCCGCCCGGCAGGGCGCGCGCGTGCGCTGGCTGCTCTACGCGCTCGCCGGCGGCGTCGCCGCCGCGACGATCGGCGCGTGGCTGGTGCTGGTCCTGATCGCCTGCGGGCTGATCGAGGTCGCGCTGCGGCGCCGCCCGCTGCCGTCGCCCGGTGCCGCGCTGCACGCCTGGCCGCTGGGCCTGCCGCTGCTGGCCGCCGTGACGGCGACCGGCGGGACCGCCGCGCTCTGCTGGACGGCGTTCAAGGTCGGCGCGCTCTCCTACGGCGGCGGCTTCGTGATCATCCCGCTGATGCAGAGCGACGCCGTCGACGTCTACCACTGGATGACGAACACGGAGTTCCTCAACGCCGTCGCGCTCGGCCAGATCACGCCCGGCCCGGTCGTGCAGACGGTCGCCGTCGTCGGCTACGCCGCCGCCGGCCTCGGCGGCGGGCTGCTCGCCGCCGCCGTCGCCTTCGCGCCGTCGTTCCTGATCGTCCTGATCGGCGGCGAGCGGTTCGAGCGCGTCCGCTCCAACACGTTCGCGCGCGGCTTCCTCGACGGCGCCGGGCCGGCCGCGATCGGCGCGATCCTCGGCTCCGCGATCCCGCTCGCGCTCGCGCTCGACCACCTCTGGCAGGCCGGCATCCTCGCGCTCGCGGCCGTCGCGCTGTTCGCCGCCCGGCGCGGCGTCGTCACCGTCCTGCTCGGTGCCGGCGCACTCGGCGCCGTCGCGGTGCTGCTCGGCGCGCCGGTGTAGACGCGACCGCCGCCTCACTCGCTGCGCAGACCCTCCGGGCGCAGCGTGCGATGCAGCGCCGGGAGCGTCAGCGCGGTCACCAGCAGCACGACCGCCGCGCCGGCCGCGGCCATCCCGGCGATGCTGCCGAGGTCGAAGGAGACGGGCTCCCCGACCATCCGCAGCAGCACCGCGCCGAGCGCCGTGCCGGTCGCGACCGCGAGCACGATCCCGAGCGCGACGGGAATCGCCGTCTGCCACAGGAGCGAGCGCGCGATCGCCGCGCGCGGCGTGCCGAAGGCGACGAGCACGGCCAGCGGCCGGCGCCGTTCGCGCAGCTGCTCCAGCGCGCCGACGAGCATGCTCGCCCCGATCAGCACGAGCACCGCGACGGCGCCGGCGAACAGGCCGCGGCGGAGGTTGGCGTAGTCGCTCGCGACTGTCTCGCTCCCCATCCGGTAGGCGGTGCCGAGCGGGTCGAGCCGCGCCGTGACGTTGCGCAGCCGCTCGATCGCGTCCGGGTCGGAGCGGTCGAGCCGCGCCCACCCGACGAGCGTGCGCGGAGGCATGCGCTGCGGCAGGGCGCCGGGCGTGACGATCAGCCCGGAGAGCAGCGCCGCGGTCGCCGGGTCGCGGGCGACGATGTCGCGAGCGGTCCGCGGGACCGTCCACGGCACCTGCCCGGAGAGGCGCATGCGCGAGCCCGCTCTCAGCAGCGACCCGGCCGCGGGGCCGGCGAACGCCTCGCCGTCGCGGCAGCCGCGCACGTCGGTCAGCCGCCGCAGCGTCGCGCAGTCGGCGACGGTCACGGTGTCGCCGTCGGCGCCGCGCGTGGCCGTCACCTGCTCGAACGTCGCGACCGAGCGCGCGCCGCCGGCGCCGCGCACCTGCGCGGCAAGGTCCGCTGCGGTCGGGCCGTCGCCGGGGACCCGCACCAAGAGCTGCGCGACGTCGCGCAGCGCCGACGCATCCGGGTCGACCTCGACGTAGCCCGCCTCGACGCCCGAGAAGGTCGTCTGCAGCGCGATCGCGCCGGCGACCGCGACGGCGATCCCGCTGACGACGCGCGCGGAGGTGCCGGCGTCGAGCTGCAGCCGGCGCGTCGCGAGCTGCCACGAGACGCCGCCGCCGTCGAGCCGGCGGACGACCGCCTCGACGACCCACGGCAGCAGCGCGACGACGCCGACGAGCACGAGCACGACGCCCGCCGCGAGCTGGAGCTTGTAGCCGTCGCCCGCCACCGTCCGGCCGTCGCCGACGAGCGGGAGCAGCAGCAGCGCGCCGGCCGCCGGCACGACGATCCGCCACCAGACGCGGCGGCGGCGCGGGACGGCGCGGCGCACGAGCCCGAGCGGCTCGATCGCGACGCCGCGCAGCGCCAGCAGCGTGACGCCGACGGCCGCCGCAGGGACCCCGAGCGCGACCGCGACGGCGAGCGGCGCGGCCGGCGTCACGTCGGACGGGAAGGCGCTCAGCCCGCGCAGTGCGATCTGCCCGACCAGCTCACGCGCGAGCAGGAACAGGAGGCCGCCGAGCAGCAGCCCCAGCAGCGCCGCCAGCAGCGTCTCGCCGGCGGCGATCCGGCGCGTCATCCGCACGTCGGCGCCGAGCAGCCGCAGCGCGGCGAGACGGCGGTCGCGCGCCTCCCCGCCGAAGCGGACGGCGGCGGCGATGAAGACGGCGACCGGCAGCAGCAGCGCGGCGAAGACGACGACGGCGAGCGTCGTCAGCACGATGTCGAGCCCGTCGCCCGAGGAGGTCGCGCCGAAGTGGTCGATGCGGCGGGCGGAGCTGGTCGGCCCGCCGTCTGCCCGCAGGCTGTCGCTGCCGAGGTAGTAGGCGTACTCCGCCGGTCCCTCCAGCCCGGCGTCGCCGATCGTGCCGGCGATCGGCTGCGGCAGGCGCTCGCGCAGCAGTGCGCCGTCGGGCGAGCGCAGCAGCCGCTCCAGTCGCGGCGAGACGACGAGCGTGCCAGGTTCCGGCAGCCGTTCGAGCCCTGGCGGAACGGGTGCCTGCGGTCCCTCCGCTCTCAGCAGGCGCCCGCGGATCTCCTCGTCGCGGAAGCTCGTGCCGGCCTCGGCGACGAGCAGCGTTCTCGCGCTCGCGCGCGGGATCGAGCCGCCGAAGAAGTCGTCGCGCGCCATCGTGCGCTCGTCGCGCCCGGCGCTCATCTGCGGCACCGAGGCGGCGACCAGCAGCAGCGCGACGCCGAGCGCCACGCCGAACGCGGTCAGCGCCAGCCGCGTGCCGGAGCCGCGTCCGCCGGAGCGCGCCAGCCGCACGCCGAGGCCCAGCTCGCGCAGCCAGGCGCTCATGATGCGAGCGCCGTGACAGCGCGGGTGCGGCCGTCGCGCACGACGACCTCGCGATCGGACCAGGCGGCGACGCGCGGCTCGTGCGTGACCAGCACGACGGCGGCGCCGCTCTCGTGCGCGGCCGCGCTCAGCAGCTGCATCACGTGCTCGCCGTTGAGCGAGTCGAGCGCGCCGGTCGGCTCGTCGGCGAACAGCAGGCGCGGCTCGGTCGCCAGCGCGCGGGCGACCGCGACCCGCTGACCCTGGCCGCCGGAGACCTGGCCGGGCGTTCTGCCGGCGACGTCGCCGACCTCCAGCCGCTCCAGCCAGGTCGTCGCGCGGCGCTCGGCCTCGCGCCGCGCGGCGCCGTCGAGCCGCAGCGGCAGCGCGACGTTCTCCAGGCAGCTCAGCTCGGGGACGAGCTGGCCGAACTGGAAGACGAAGCCGAACTCGCTGCGGCGCAGCGCGCTCAGCTGCGCGTCGGAGCAGCTCGTCAGGTCGCGGCCGGCGTAGAGGACGCGGCCGGCGTCGGGCCGCACGATCCCCGCGAGGCAGTGCAGCAGCGTCGACTTGCCGGAGCCCGACGGCCCCATGACCGCGACGACCTCGCCGGCGGCGATCTCGAAGGAGGCCTCCTCCAGCGCCGGCGTCGCGCCGAACGCCTTGCGCAGCCCTTCGGCGGCGAGCAGCGGCGCGGCGCTCATGCGACCACCGCCTCGCGCAGCTGGTCCAGGCGCGCCGCGGTCAGCTCCAGCCAGCGCAGGTCGGCCTCGAGGTGGAAGAGTGCGTGGTCGCAGACGAGCTGGTCGGCGAGGTCGCCGGCCGCCTTGCGTCTGGTCAGCTCGCGCATCAGCCGCAGGTGGGCGGCGCGCTGCACGTCGAGCACGTCGGCGGCCGGCCGCTCGGTCAGCAGCGCCAGCACGACCTTCGCGTAGAGCGTGCTCTGGAGGTACGGCTCCGGTCTCTCGGCCTGCCCGAGCCACAGCTCGACGTCGGCGACGCCGGCGTCGGTGATCGCGTAGCGCTTGCGCTCCGGGCCGCCGCCGGGCTCGACGCCGTCGACCGCGACGAAGCCGTGTCTGAGCAGGCGCGAGAGCGTGGCGTAGACCTGGCCGTAGGCGAGCGGCCGGTCGTGGCCGAAGCGCTCGTCGTAGGTGCGCTTGAGGTCGTAGCCGTGGCGCGGTCCCGCCTCCAGCAGCCCGAGAAAGGTCTTTGCGATCGACATGGGCGAGCACTATACACGCGGTGTATACCCGACGCGTATAGGCGCGTCGGCGCGCTTGCCGCCGGCTGACGCGATGGCCTCCCGACGGGCGCCCCGCGCGCAGATCTCACACTGGGGCGACGGCCGCCGACGGCCTCGCACGCACGCCGCTGTTAGCGTCCCGCGCATGGCGGAGCAGGTGCCGGCGGTCGGCAACGTCCTCACGACGATCGAGCGGCGCGACTGGGCGCGGCTCGAACGGCTGCTCGATCCCGCCGTCCACTGGACGACCGCGATCGAGGAGCAGCTGCACGGCCCCGCCGCCGTGATCGCCCGTCTGAGGAACGACCCGCCGCCCGCGCCGCCCTCCTACCACGAGCTGCGCGACGGTCGCGTCGTGCGCTGGATCGACGTCCCGGGTTGAACGCCGAGGGGATCTCCCAGGGGCCGGCGGGCGCCGAGCTGGCGGCGCTGCAGCGGCGCACGCTGATCACGCTCGTGATCGCGCAGATGCTCGGCGGCGCGGGCCTCGCCGCCGGCGTCGTGGTCGGCGCGCTGCTGGCCGAGGACATGCTCGACTCGACCAGCTTCTCGGGCCTCCCGGCGGCGCTTTTCACCGCCGGCTCGGCCGCCGCGGCGCTGCTGGTCGGGCGGCTCTCCCAGCGCTCCGGGCGGCGCGTCGGGCTGGCGGCCGGCTACGCGACCGGCGCGCTCGGCGGGGCGGGCATCGTGCTCGCGGCGGTGCTCGACAGCGTCCCGCTGCTGCTGCTGTCGCTCGTCGTCTACGGCGCGGGCACCGCGACCAACCTGCAGGCCCGCTACGCCGGCGCCGACCTCGCCGGCCCCACCCACCGCGGGCGGGCGGTCAGCATCGTGCTCGTCGCGACGACCGTCGGCGCGGTCGCCGGACCGAACCTCGTCGAGCTGACCGGCCGGCTCGCCGAACAGCTCGACATCCCCCGCCTCGCCGGCCCCTTCCTGCTCGCGACCGCCGCCTACGCGGTCGCCGCGCTGGTGCTGCAGCTGCGGCTGAGGCCGGACCCGCTGCTGACGGCGCGGAGGCTGGGTGAGCCCGCCGCCGACGCCGCGGCCGGCGCCGCGCCCGACGCCGCGCCCGCCGCCGCGCCCGTGTCGGAGGCGACCCCCGGCGGCATCCCGCTCGCCGCCGCCGCGATGGTGCTGACGCAGATCGTGATGGTCGCGGTGATGACGATGACGCCGATCCACATGCGCGACCACGGCCACGGCCTCGGCGCGACCGGGCTCGTGATCTCGATCCACATCGCCTGCATGTACCTGCCCTCGCCGCTGACCGGCATGCTCGCCGACCGCCTCGGCCGCCGCCCCGTGATCGCCGCCGGCGGCGTCGTGCTGCTGGCGGCCGGGCTGCTCGCCGCCGCCGCGCCGGCCGACTCGATGGTGCTGCTGACGCTCGCGCTCGCCTTGCTCGGCCTCGGCTGGAACCTCGGCCTGATCGGCGGCACCGCGCTGCTGACCGACAGCGCTCCCCTCGCCACGCGCGCCCGCACCCAGGGCGCCGTCGACCTCAGCGTCTCGCTCGCCGGCGCCGCCGGCGGCCTCGGCAGCGGCC
>DATIOB010000704.1:0-3673 GCA_035473605.1 Conexibacter sp. | reverse complement strand
TCTCGTGGGCCTGCTCGGTCGAGGGCTGCGGGGGCGCGATGAGACGCGTCAGAGCGACGATCGACACCTGGGACGACTCTGCCTGCATGCCGTTCGCGCAGTTCCACTACCCGTTCGAGGGCGTGGAGGAGTTCAGAGCGCAGTTCCCGCCGTCGTTCATATGCGAAGGGATCGACCAGACGCGCGGCTGGTTCTACACCTCGCTGGCGGTCTCGACGCTGCTGTTCGACGACATCCCGTTCCAGACGGCGGTCTGCGTCGGCCACGTGCAGGACAGAGACGGCCACAAGATGTCGAAGAGCAGAGGCAACGCGGTCGACCCGTGGGACGTGCTCGAGCGTCACGGCGCCGACGCCTTCCGCTGGTACTACCTCGCCTCGCAGCAGCCGTGGGCCGGCTACCGCTTCTCCAGAGACGCGGTCGAGGAGGCGGTCAAGCAGGTGCTGATGCCGCTCTGGTCGACCTACTCCTTCTACGTCCTCTACGCGAACATCGAGCGCTTCGACGCGCGCGCGGCGGCCGCGGCGCCGCCGGTCGCGCGCCGCTGCGAGCTCGACCGCTGGGCGCTCTCGCGCCTGCAGGGGGTCGTCGCCGAGGTGCGCGAGCGGATCGACGCCTTCGACGCCCACGGCGCGACGCAGATCCTGCTGCAGTGGCTCGACGACCTCTCCAACTGGTACGTGCGGCTGTCACGCCCGCGCTTCTGGGACAGCGCGACGGCGGCGCCGGCGCTGGCGACGCTGCGCGAGTGCCTGCTGACGACGGTCAAACTGCTCGCGCCGGCGCTCCCGTTCGCGGCCGAGGAGCTGTACGAGAACCTCGTCGGCGGCGTCAACGGCGTCTTCCGCGCCGAGCCGAGATCGGTCCACCTGTGCGACTTCCCGGTCGCCGACACGAGACTGGTCGACGCGCGGCTGGAGCGCGACATGGCCTACGCCGCCGAGGCGATCCAGCTCGGCCGCGACGCGCGCGGCAGATCGAAGCTGAAGGTTCGCCAGCCGCTCGGCCGCGTGATCGTCTGCTGCGGCGAGAGAGCGGGGCGCGAGTCGGTCGAGCGGATGAGCGCGCTGATCGCCCGCGAGCTGAACGTCAAGCGCGTCGAGGTCGTCGCCGACGAGCTGGCGCTGGAGCGGCCGCTGGTGCTGCCGAACCTGCAGCGGCTCGGCCCGCGCTGCGGTCGCGACATGGGCGCGATCGTGACGGCGCTTCGCACGCGCGACGGCGACGAGGCGCTGCAGGCGCTGCGTGAGCACGGCGTGCTGACAGTCCGCGTCGGCGATCCCTCCGACCTGCTCGACCCGCCGCGCACCTACGCGCTGGCCGAGAACGACCTCGTCGTGCGGCGCGTCCCGCGCGAAGGGCTCGTGCTCTCCTCGCGCGGCAACGGGCTCGGGCTGGTCGTCGCGATCGACACGCATCTCGACGCGCTGCTCAAGCGCGAGGGCTGGGCGCGCGAGATCGTCCGCGCGGTGCAGGCCGAGCGCAGAGAGGCCGGCGTCGGCGTCACCGACCGGATCGAGCTGCGGCTCGCCGGCGGCGAGGAGCTGCTGCTGGCCGCGCGCGAGCACGAGGCGTACGTGGCGAGCGAGACGCTGGCGACGGCGATCGTCTACGTCGGCGCCGCCGAGGGCGCCACCGCCGAGGTCGACGGCCAGCCGCTGGCCGTCCGCGTCGAGGTGCTCGCGACCGCCTGAGGCCGCATGACCGCGGATCTGTGCACCCTCTGCGTGCACAGATCCGCACTCATCGCCGCGCGTGCGTCGCACATCCGCTGACGTGTGCGGCATCGCACGGTTAGGTGTGACATCGATCGGTGTAGCATGGCCTCATGTTCGCCGTCATCGAAGAACCGGCCGGCGGGGCCGCCATCGGGGAGATCCTGATCGCCTCCGCCGGCGCGCTCGTGCTCACGATCGGGCTGCTCGTGCTCGGGCTCGGCCACCGCAGCGGCCGCGTCGCGCTGCTCGGCAACCTGGCGCGCTTCACCGAGCGCCGCAGCGGCCTGCCCGGCTGGGTCGCGCTGCCGTCCGCAATCGCCGGCGCATCGCTGCTGGCGGCCGTCTTCGGGATGTACTGGGACATCTCGCTCCACATCGACGTCGGGCGCGACGAGGGACCGCTCGCCAACCCCGCGCACTTCTTCATCCTCGGCGGCCTGTTCGGCATCTTCGCCGCCGGCGTGATCGCGATCGTGCTGCCGGAGGGCAAGCCGAGCAGCTCCGCGATCCAGCTCGGCGAGAACTGGTATGCGCCGCTCGGCGGCCTGCTGATCAGCGCCTCCGCCGGCTTCGCGCTGATGGGCTTCCCGCTCGACGACGTCTGGCACCGCCTCTTCGGCCAGGACGTGACGCTGTGGGGCCCGACCCACCTGATGCTGATCGGCGGCGCCTCGCTGACGCTCGTCGGCATGGCCGTGCTGCTCGTCGAGGGCCAGCGCGCGAAGCAGGCCGAGGCCGCGGCGAAGATCGCCGCCGGCGTGATCGGCAGACGTGGCGCCGACGCCGAGCCCGGGTGGGTCTACCTGACGCGCCGCGTCGCGCTCTGCGGCGCCTTCCTGCTCGGCCTCTCGACCTTCCAGGCCGAGTTCGACTTCGGCGTGCCGCAGTTCCGCTTCGTCTTCCAGCCGCTGCTGATCATGCTCGCGGCCGGCGCCGGCCTCGTCGCCGTGCGGCTGTGGGCCGGCCGCGGCGCCGCGCTCGGCGCCGTCGCCTTCTTCCTGGTCGTGCGCGGGCTGCTGGCGCTGACGGTCGGGCCGGTGCTCGGCCAGACGACGCCGCACTTCCCGCTGTTCGTCGTCGAGGCGCTCGTCGTCGAGGCGATCGCGCTGCGCTCCGGGCTGCTGAAGCGGCCGCTCGCCTTCGGGCTCGCCAGCGGCCTCGGCATCGGCACCGTCGGCCTCGCGGCCGAGTGGGGCTGGAGCCACGTCTGGATGCCGATCCCGTGGCCGTCGCAGCTCGTCCCGGAGGGGATCCTCTTCGGCCTCGCCGCGGCGCTCGCCGGCGCTTTGATCGGCGCCTGGATCGGCGACCGGCTGGCGGTCGAGCGGCGCGACCACGACCGCCGCCTCGACCGCGCCGCGCTCGTCGCGGCGCTCGGGGCGAGCGTCCTGATCGCCGTCGCGCTCTACAAGCCGGGCGTCGAGAACGTGCGGGCGCAGGTGACGCTGACCGACGTCAGCCCGGCGCCGCAGCGCGAGGTCGAGGCGACCGTGCGGATGATCCCCGCCGACGCCGCCGACGACGCCGAGTGGCTGACCGCGACCGCGTGGCAGGGCGACGGCTTCCTCGTCGACCGGCTGAAGCGGGTCGAGGAGGGCGTCTACCGCACGACGCAGCCGATCCCCGTCAACGGCAACTGGAAGGCGCTGATCCGGATGCACCGCGGCAACACGCTCAGCGGCATCCCGATCTTCCTGCCGGAGGATCGCGGGATCCCCGCCGCCGAGGTCTCCGCGCCGGCCAGCTTCACGCGCACCTTCGTCGCCGACCACACGATCCTGCAGCGCGAGCAGAAGGCGGCCGCGGGCTGGCTGTGGGCGGTCGCCTACGCCGTCGTCGGGCTGATCACCTTCTCGCTGCTGGCGCTGATGGCGTGGGCGCTGCGGCGGCTGTCGGCCGTCGCCGAAGGCGAGCCGCCGGCCGGCGGCACGGCGCCCGCGGCGGCGCGCCGGCCC
>DATIOB010000703.1:0-1565 GCA_035473605.1 Conexibacter sp. | reverse complement strand
TGATTGCTT
Organism: Conexibacter sp.; assembly: GCA_035473605.1. Lineage (GTDB taxonomy): Bacteria > Actinomycetota > Thermoleophilia > Solirubrobacterales > Solirubrobacteraceae > Conexibacter. The sequence continues at coordinate 1,556 of DATIOB010000703.1, read as the reverse complement.
GCGCAAGTGCAAGTAATGTCAGCCGCCTGACCAGGCTGCCCGCGACCGGGGGGAGCGAGAGCGCCGGATCGTGGATGCAGGCCGTGATCCGATGTCGTGATCAGACCGGGCCGTCTTTGAGCGACATCGGATCGCGGCATGCGCCGCGAGATGGTGCTCTCGCGACTCCCGGCTAAGGCAGGAGGAGCTTCTGCTGCGAGCTCTCGCGCTCTCTGCCGACCGTCAGCGTCGCCGGTCTCGGACCGTCTCTGCCGCCGGCGGAGATGAGGCAGTCGCCCTCGACGAGGTCGACGGTGAGGCGCGCGGTGCCCATTGGGTTGATCGGGCCGCTCGACGCGTCGGCCTCGAGGCAGGCGCTGTTGGAGTTCTCCGGCGGCGCCAATCTCAGGTCCCGCGATCTCGCGCTCTGGTTGGAGACCGTCACTATCGCCGGTCCCGCGCCCGGTCTTCTCGGGGAGACGAGCACGCGCGCGTCGGTGATGCTGACCGACACGTTGATCGGCTTGGGAGGCCGCGGGTCGTTCGCATAGTCCTCGGACGAGCCGCACCCGGCGACGAGCATCGCGACGCTGATCGCCCCCACCATCCGCTTCCGCATCCTGGCCCTGTCTCCTCTTCGCTTCCGGTCCGTCCACCGGGACCGCCGTCGGCGGTGCCCACGCCCGACGGCGGTGGCGGAACCTTAGCCGACTGACCAGTCAATCGCGAGCAGTCAAATCTGCGATACCGCTGATGTGCGGGGTTTCCCCACATATGTGTGGGCACGCATCGACGCTCCCGCATCTCCTGGAGCAGATGCGGGAGCGCCGGGCTGCGGAATTGCGGAGCGACCTAGGTGCGGGTCAGTGCTGGGAGTCGTCCTCACGCTCAGCGCCGACGAGGCGCTGGCGTTCGGCGGCGACGTCATGGAGCGCCTGCTGCAGGCGCTCCCACGAGATCAGCTCGGCGTCCTCATACTCGACGCCGGCCAGCTCGCTGATGCTGCTCCGGTAGTCATCCCACGCCGTGCGCGTGCGGACGTCAAGCTCTCTGAGCTGGCGGTCCGTGTCGTGGTCTGCTGCGAACGTCGTCATCCGGGCGCCTCCTTCCTTCGATGGTGCCCCCGTGCTGGAGACATCGTACCCAGGGTAGCCGTCGTCACACGACGGAACGGGTATACGGCAGTCGAGTTGCGGTCACGCGCGCGCACGGACCGCCCTCTCAGAACGGCAGCTCGACGACCTCGGCGGTCGTCTCGCCGACGCTCACGGTGCTGCCCGGCGCGGCCTCGCGGCGCACCAGCGCGAGCGCGATCGGCCCGTGCAGGGGCGACTGCGCGACGCTGCCGACGGTCCCGACGCGCTTGCCCTCGAGCGTCAGCTCGCTGCCCGGCTGCACCGGCGCCGCGAGCCGCAGCCCGCGCAGGTTGCGGTTGGGCTTGCCCTTGTAGAACAGGCGCGCGACCGTCTCCTGCCCGACGTAGCAGCCCTTCGTGAAGGAGCGCCGAAGGCGCCCGCGTGGTCGTGCAGACCGGCTCGCCCGAACAGACCGAGGCGCTCGACGAGCGGCTCTGGACT
>DATIOB010000702.1:0-1545 GCA_035473605.1 Conexibacter sp. | reverse complement strand
CCTGGCTCTTCCTCGCAACCGACGCCGGCCGCTGGTACACCGGCCAGATGGTCGCGCCGAACGGCGGCGTGGCGATGTAGCGAGGCAGCAGCGGACGTCTGCTGCTGCTCAGCGGTAGTGGACGTCCGCTCCTCGCGGCAGCTCAGGCCGGCGCCGGGTCCGCGGCGGGGCGGGCGGCGCGTATCGCGGCGGCGGCCAACAGCAACCCCGCGGCCGCCAGGACCGCGCCGGCGCCGGCGGCGCTCGCGTCGCCGAGGCCGGCGTCGATCGCCAGGCCGCCTGCGAAGGGGCCCAGGGCGTTGCCGACGTTGAAGGCGGAGTGGACGGTGGCGGAGGCCATCGTCGGCGCCGCGGAGGCCATGTCGAGCAGCTGCGCCTGGAGGATCGGCACGGCGGTGAAGCCGACGACGCCGATCAGGAAGACGTTGACGACCGCCAGCGGCGGGACGTGCGCGGTCGCGACGAAGCAGGCGAGCACGACGCCGAGCAGGCCGAGCACCTGCGCCATCAGCACAGCGCTGTCGCGGGGCGATCTCACGCGCAGCCGCTGCAGCCGCGCCGACAGCAGGTTGCCGACCGTCATCCCGAGGCCGAAGACCGACAGCCCCCAGATCGCCGAGCCCTTCGGGAAGCCGGCGTCGTTCTGGAGGATCGGCGCGACGTAGCCGATCGCGGCGAAGATCCCGGCGAAGCCGACGACGGCGATCGACAGCGACAGCAGCACTCTCGGCTTCACCAGCACGCTGATCTCGCGCTTCAGCGTCACGCCCTCCGGCCGCGGCAGCCGCGGCATCGTCGCCGCCAGCGCCAGCAGGCCGATCAGGCCGAGCACCGTCACGAGCACGAAGGCCGCGCGCCAGCCGAGCTGCTGCCCGACGAGCGTCGAGGCCGGCGCGCCGACGAAGCTCGACAGCGTCAGCCCGAGGAAGGCGAGCGAGATCGCCTGCGCCCGCCGCGCCGGCGCGACCAGCTGCGCCGCGACGACGGCGCTCAGCCCGAAGACCGCGCCGTGCGGCAGCGCGGTGATCACGCGCGCGACGAACAGCGTCCCGAACGACGGCGCCAGGGCGCTGGCGATGTTGCCGAGCACGAACAGCGTCATCAGCGACAGCAGCAGCGCCCGCCGCGGCATGCGCGCGCCGAGCGCGATCATCAGCGGCGCGCCGACGACCACCCCGAGCGCGTACGCGGAGACGAGGTGGCCGGCCATCGGCGTCGAGATGTCGAGCGCCTCGGAGACCTCCGGCAGCAGCCCGATCGCGACGAACTCCGTCGTCCCGATCGCGAACGAGCAGATCGCGAAGGCGAAGACGACCAGGGGAAAGCGGAAGCGACCAGGCTCGGGCACGACGCGGGACGGTAGCGGCCCGCGTCGGTGCCCGCTGGGACGCCGATCACACAGCGGCGCGTGCGCGCTCACGCGCCGCGCGGCGCCGCGTCCGCCCTACCCAGCCAGCGCCACCTGCCCGCTGCCGATCGTCGGGATGCCGCCGACGCCCGGGTTCACGTCGCCGTCGAAGATCGACGTCGGGATGAAGACCGTGC
>DATIOB010000701.1:0-5082 GCA_035473605.1 Conexibacter sp. | reverse complement strand
CTCCGGCGGCGGAGCGGCCAGCCGCACTCCTCCGCGGCGCACTTGTGCTCCCGTGCGCCGCGGGGGACTGCGGCCGGCCCTCTCCGGTGCCGCCGAACCCAGTTGTCGGCAGCTCGCGCAGAAACCTGAAGCGGAGGGCGGGCGCTACCATCGAACGCACGGGAGCCCGCGTGGGCTGAGAGGGCGGTGAGCACGCACCGCCGACCGTCACGACCTGATCCGGATAATGCCGGCGCAGGGAAGGAGGCACGTGCCCCAGGGATCGCATCGAACGTTCGACGTCGCCGTCGCCGGCGGCGGCATCATCGGCCTTGCCGTCGCATGGCGCGCGCAGCGCCACGGCCTCGCGACCGTGCTGCTGGAGCGAGACGCGCGCGTCGCGCAGGGCGCCACGCACGCCGCCGCCGGCATGCTCGCGCCCGTCAGCGAGGCGAACGTCGCCGAGCAGGAGCTGCTGCGGCTGGGGCTGGAGAGCGCCGCCCGCTATCCCGCCTTCGTCGCCGAGCTGGCGCAGCAGAGCGCGCTCGACCCCGGCTTCCTGCGTTGCGGCACGCTCGTCGTCGCGCGCGACCGCGACGAGGCCGAGGCGCTCGACCGCGAGCGCGAGGCGCGCGCCCGGCTCGGCCTCGAGGTCGAGCGGCTGCTGCCGAGCGAGGCGCGCCGCCGCGAGCCGGGGCTGGCGCCGACGCTGCGACTCGCGCTCGACGTGCCAGACGACCACGCCGTCGATCCTCGCAGCCTCGCCGACGCGCTCGCCGACGCCTTCGTGCGCGCCGGCGGCGAGCTGCGCACGAACACGCCCGTCGCGCGCGTCACGACGAGCACGGCCGCTGGGAGTGCCGGCCCCGCGGGCGAGCGCGTCAGCGGCGTCGAGCTGGAGGGCGGCGAACGGATCGCGGCCGCGCAGGTCGTCGTCGCGACCGGTGCCTGGACGGAGGCGCTCGGCGGCATCCCCGCCGCCGCGCGCGTGCCGGTGCGGCCGGTCAAGGGGCAGATCCTGCGGCTGCGCGACCCGGCCGGTCCCGGCCTCTTCACGCGCGTGCTGCGGATGGACCCCGGCTACCTCGTGCCGCGCGGCGACGGCCGCTACGTGCTCGGCGCGACGATGGAGGAGCGCGGCTACGACACCGACGTCACCGCCGGCGGCGTCTTCGAGCTGCTGCGCGACGCGAGCGAGCTGGTCCCCGGCATCTCCGAGCTGGTGCTCGAGGAGCTGGAGGCCGGCCTGCGGCCGGGCACGCCCGACAACGCCCCGGCGCTCGGTCCGGGCGCGCTGGAGGGGCTGCACTGGGCCGCCGGCCACCACCGCAACGGGATCCTGCTCGCGCCGATCACCGCCGACCTGCTGCTCGCCTCGCTGACCGGCGCGCCGCTCGGAGAGCTGGCCGCGCCGTTCGCTCCCGAGCGCTTCACGACCACTCCGACGAAGGACGTCGCCGCATGACGATCCGCCTCAACGGCGAGGAGCGTCATCTCGACGCCGCCGCCACCGTCCAGACCGCGCTCGACCTGCTCGACGTGACGCCCGACTCGCGCGGCGTCGCGGTCGCGGTCGACCGCGAGGTCGTGCCGCGCGCCCGCTGGCACGAGACGCCGCTGCACGACGGCGCGCAGGTCGAAGTCGTGATGGCGATCCAGGGAGGATGATGATGAGCACCGTGGAGAGATCACCGACACCCGCCGCCGCGACCGCGCTCGGCGCAGCCGCGGCCGCCGACCCGCTGACGATCGCCGGCAGAACGTTCGGCTCGCGGCTGCTGCTCGGCACCGGCGGCTTCCAGTCGCTGGAGGCGATGGCCGAGGCGATCCGCGTCAGCGGCAGCGAGCTGGTGACGGTCGCGCTGCGGCGCGTGGACCCGGCCGCGCGCGGCTCGATCATGGACGTGATCGCGGAGGCCGGCGTCGAGCTGCTGCCGAACACGGCCGGCTGCTACACGGCCCGCGACGCGGTCACCACAGCGCAGCTCGCGCGCGAGGCGTTCGAGACGAACTGGGTCAAGCTCGAGGTGATCGGCGACGACCGCACGCTGCTGCCCGACGCGATCGAGCTGGTCGAGGCCGCGGAGATCCTCGTCGACGACGGCTTCGTCGTGCTGCCGTACACGACCGACGACCCGATCCTCGCGCGGCGGCTGGAGGACGTCGGCTGCGCGGCGATCATGCCGCTCGGTTCGCCGATCGGCTCCGGGATGGGGATCAACAACCCGTACAACGTCGCGATCATCCGCGAGCGCACGCAGCTGCCGGTCGTGCTCGACGCCGGCGTCGGCACCGCCTCCGACGCGGCGCTCGCGATGGAGCTGGGCTGCGACGCGGTGCTGTGCGCGAGCGCGATCTCCCGTGCGCACGATCCGCGTGCGATGTCGCTCGCGATCCGCGCCGCGGTCGAGGCCGGGCGGCTGGCGCGCAGCGCCGGGCGGATCCCGCGCCGGCTGCACGCCGAGGCCTCGACGCCCGACGCGGGAATCCCCCACTTCGGCGGCGGCGATGGCTGAGGAGGAGGCCGTCGACCGGCGCCCCGCCGACCGGCTGTTCGACGGCTGGGAGCAGGCGTGGTCGGGACGCGACACGGCCGCCTTCGAGCGCGTCTGCGATCCCGACGTCCACTACGAGGACCCGCTCACGAAGGGGCCGTACGTCGGCGTCGACGAGCTCGGCGAGCTGGCGCGCAGACTGTGGGGCGGCTTCCCCGACGTGCGCCTGGAGCGGGCCGGCGAGCGGCTCACCGACGGCCGCTACCTGGCCGCGCCGGCGAAGCTCGCCGGCACCCACCGCGAGGCGGTCGACGGCCTGCCCGCGACCAACCGCTTCGTCGTCATCCACTGCCTCTTCTACTGCGAGCTGCGCGGCGGCAGACTGCTGCGCGTGCGCGCCTTCTACGACCTCTACGACGCGGCGACGCAGCTCGGCGTGCTGCCCAGACACGGCACGCTCGGCGAGAAGGCGCTGCTGACGCTGCGCGGCTTCGGCCTGCGCTCGCGCGGCTGACGCGGCGGTCCCGCGCGCCTCTCCCCGCGCACGGCTAGGACACCCGTCCTACTCGATCGTCACGCGCACCGGCGCGTGGTCGGAGAGGTCGCCGCGGTCGAGCAGCTCGCGTCTGCCGCCGCTCGCCCGCGCGAGTCCGTTGCTGGCGAAGACGTGGTCGACCCCTCTGCCGCCGACGTGCACCAGGCCGCTCGCCTGCGGATCGCGCACGTTGAGGTCGCCGCCGAGGACGAGCGGCGCGCCGCTCGCCCAGCGCAGCGCGGTCGCGGCCGCCGTCGCGATCTCGCGCCGCGCCTGCGGATCGTCGTGCACGGTCGCGTGCAGGTTCGCGAACCAGCGGCCGTGCTCGTCGCGGACCGCGTGCACGACGCGTCGCTCGGGCCGCAGGCAGAGCCGCCGTCGCGCATGGGCGTCGATGCGCGCGCCGCGCACGAGGATCACGTTGGCGCCGCCGCCGCCGGACTTGATCAGCTCCGGCCAGCGTCGCGCGAGCGCCCGCCGCAGCGGCAGCAGCTGGTTGCGCGAGGTGAGCGCGGTGCGCTGCTCGGCGTCGCACGCGAGCGCCAGCGGCGGCCCCCACCACGGCGGCACCTCCTGCAGCAGCGCCACCTCCCACGACCAGGTGCGAAGACGCTCCGAGAAGGCGTGCATCAAGTCGTGGTTGCGCGGTGGGACGGAACGTCCATGGAAGAGATTCCAGGTCACGACGCGCACCGCCATCGTCTGACCGTACACTGGCGGCCGTGCCGCGCCATTTCCTGACCGGGACAGAACTGAACAGAGACGAGCTGCTGGCGCTCGTCGATCGCGCGATCGAACTGAAGGCCGACCCGCTCGGCTCCGCCGCGCTCGCCGGCAAGAGCATCGGCCTGATCTTCCAGAAGCCGTCGACGCGCACGCGCCTCTCGTTCGAGGCCGGCGTCTTCGAGTTGGGCGGCAACCCGATCATCCTGCGGCCCGACGAGATGCAGCTCAGCCGCGGCGAGCCGGTGCGCGACACCGCCTATGTGCTGTCGCGCCATGTCGCCGCCTTCGGCATCCGCACGCATGCCGACGCGCTCGTCGAGGAGCTGGCCGAGCACGCGAGCGTGCCGGTCTTCAACATGCTCACCGCCGAGCACCATCCCTGCCAGGCGCTCGCCGATCTGGTGACGCTGAAGGAGACCTTCGGCAGACTCGACGGGCTCGTGCTGACCTACGTCGGCGACGGCAACAACGTCGCCCGCTCGCTCGCGCTGCTCGGCACGCGCGCCGGTGTCGAGGTGCGTGTCGCGGCGCCGACCGGGTACCAGCTCGAGGATGGGACCGGCGCCCAGCTGTTCGACGATCCGACCGCTGCGGTCACCGGCGCCAACGCCGTGTACACCGACGTCTGGGTCAGCATGGGAGACGAGGAGACGGCTGCCGAACGTCGCGCCGCGCTCGCCTCCTACCGCGTCGACGACGCGCTGCTCGACCACGCAGCGCCCGACGCGATCGCCTTGCACGACCTGCCCGCGCACCCCGGTGACGAGATCACCGCGGAGGTCCTCTACGGAGCGCGTCAGCGCATCTGGGACCAGGCAGAGAACCGTCGTCACGCGCAAAAAGCCCTGCTCGAACTGCTGTTGCGGTAACGCGTCGACATGCCGCTGCGGTAGCCTCGCGCTCACCGCCCGTTACACCCCGCTTCTGAGGAGCCGTCAATGCCGCAGCCGAAGTCCCCCGCATCGTCCGCAGCCGGTAGAAGAGCTGCGCGCAGATCGGCGGCCGCGAGAGCGACGTCGAGAAGAACGACGGCGAGAAGATCGACGGCTGTCAGAGCCGCGGCCAGAGCGCCCGTCGCGAGAGTCGCCGCGAGAAGAACGCCGGCCGCGAGAAGAGCTGCCGCGAGAAGAGCGCCGGTCGCAAGAGCCGCTGCCAGAAGAGCGGCTGCGAGAAGCGCGCCGGCCGCCAGAAGAGCCGCCGCCGCGAGAGCGCCGGCGAGCAGAAGAGCGGCCGCCAGAAGACTGGCCGCCAGAAGAACCGCGCCGGCCGCCAGAAGAGCCGCCGCGAGAAGACTGGCCGCCAGAAGACCGGCCGCCAGAAGAGCGGCCGCGAGAAGCGCGCCGGCCG
>DATIOB010000700.1:0-2843 GCA_035473605.1 Conexibacter sp. | reverse complement strand
CACGCGAAGACCGGCACCCCTCTGGGGTCGTCGGGCGTACCTTCGCGCCCGACGACGACCGCGGCGGCGGCATGGTCCTGGGTCGAGAAGATGTTGCAGGACGCCCAGCGCACCTGAGCGCCGAGCGCGACCAGCGTCTCGATCAGGACCGCGGTCTGGATCGTCATGTGAAGCGAGCCGGTGATCCGCGCGCCCTTGAGCGGCTGCGCGTCCGCGAACTCCTTGCGGATCGACATCAGGCCGGGCATCTCGTGCTCGGCGAGCTGGATCTCCTTGCGCCCGAAGGCGGCGAGGGAAAGGTCGGCGACCTTGAAGTCCTGCGTGGTCGTGGCGGTCATCCGATGGTTCCTCCGGTGACGGTGTCGGGCGTAGTGGCGGTGGGTGTCGGTGCGGTGCCTGCGGCGGCGAGCAGCTTCTCGGCCTTGCCCTGCTCCCAGCTGAGCCAGTCGCCGGCGGCGACGTGCTCGGGCTTGGCCGGCTCGGCCTCGAACCACTCTCCGACGGCGCTGCGCAGCTCGGCGTCGTTGTCGAGCCGCAGCGCGAAGACGACGTCGGAGAGGCCGAGGTCGAACCGCTGGAGCAGCTCACGCAGCGTCCGCAGACGTTGCAGCTCCGCCGCGCCGTAGAGGCGGTAGCCGGACGCCGACCGCGCGGGCACGACGAGACCGCTGCGCTCGATGTAGCGCAGCATGCGGGGCGACCAGCCGGTCGTCTCCGCGGACTCGTGGATCGTGAGCGCGTCCGTCGCCATGGGCGAGGCCAACCTTACCAGAGGCGTGTCAAGGTTTCCCGATCCGCATCTCCAGCACGACCCCGGTCTCGGGGTCGATCAGCAGCTCGAAGCTGCGTTCGCCGACCGCCTTCGTCAGCACTCTGCCGGTGCGGCCAAGCGAGTCCTCGCCGTCGCCCTTGAGGTCGATCCCCGGCACCATCGCGAGCACCTCGAGCGCGGCGGCCCGCAGCTCAGCCGGGATCGGCGGCCCGTTCAGCAGCTCGTACGCCGTCAGCCAGACGCTCTCCGGCAGCAGCCCCGGGCGGATCCCCTCCCGCTTCAATTCGGCGCGCGCAGCCTCCTCGATGCGGTCGTGCAGCGCGTCGGCGTCGAGCGGCAGCTCGGCGATCGCGACGACGCCGAGCGCGCCGGCCCGGATCGAGCCCTGCGGGGCCGGCGGCAGGTCGGGCAGCCTCACCGAGGCGACGGGCGCCGCCGGGAGCGGCTGCCGCTCGCGCCCGGCGCCCTCCGCGGCCGCCCTCAGCAGCTGCGCGGCCGTCGCGGGAGCGGGCTGCACCCCGCCGCCGCCGATCCCGCTGCCGAGCGCGATCGCGACCGCCGCGCAGCCGGCGAGCGCGAGCCCGCCGACGCCCGCGAGCAGCCGGCGGCGGGGACGGCGCGCACGGACGGCGCCGATCTTCCGCTCGGTGCCGATCCGCTCCATCAGCGCGGCGCGAGCGGCGGCCCGCGTCGTCGCGTCCGGCGTGCCGTCGTCGGCGCGGAAGGCGCGCAGGTGATCGAGGTCGTTGCTCATCGGATCTCCTCTCGGACCGGCGCGTGCGCGCCGGCGGTCGTCAGCTCACCGACTGCTTCGCCGCTCGCCGCAAGCAGTTCGCGCACGATCCCGCGCGCTCGGTGCAGCCGGGAGCGGACCGTGCCGACCGGCACCTCCAGCGCCTCCGCGATCTGCTCGTAGGTGAGGTCGGTCCAGGCGTGCAGCAGCAGCACGTCGCGCTCGCCGGGACCGAGCGTGGCGAGCGCGGTCGCGAGCGCGTGGCCGCTGGCGACGGCGTCGAGGCGCGCCTCGACGCCGTCGAAGGCGCCGAGGTCGCCGGCCGGCGTGGCGGCGCGGGCGTAGGCGCGCAGCCGCCGCTCCTCGCTGCGGCGGTGGCCGCGCAGCAGGTTCGCCGCGATCCCGTAGAGCCACGGCCGCGCGTCGGCGCGGTCGCGCTCGTAGCGCTCGCGCGCCCCGAACGCCTGCAGGAACGTCTCGGACGCCAGCTCGTCGGCCAGCGCGCGCTCGACGCGGCGGCGCAGGAAGGCCGCGATCGCGTCGTAGTGACGATCGAAGACGGCCGCGAAGGCGCGAGGGTCCGCGCACGACGCGGCGATCAGCTCGCCGTCGGTCTCCAACAGGGTGCCGCCCTCCGGGGTCGGGGTCTCACCCTCTCATTGACCGCAGCGCGCCGTGCGGTTCACGGCGCGCTGTGAACCGCCTTCAGCCGCCCGCGAGAACCGTTTTGAGGCGCTCGATCGCCTCGACCGGGGTCGGGTCGATCCCGCGCAGTACGGCGACGTAGAGCGAGACGAGGTCGCCCAGCAGCACGAGCGAGACGAGCCGCTCGGCGCGCGTCTCGCCGCGTCCCTCGACGCGGAAGGAGGCGGCCGCGGTCGAGCTGATCAGGCCGCGCGTCAACTCGATCCGCTGGCGCACGCGCGGGTGCAGGTCCGAGTCGTCGAGGAAGACGGCGCTGAAGCGGCCCAGCTCGGCCGCGCCCTGCCAGCCGACGAGCTCGTTGTGGTTGAGCTCCGGCAGCTCGGAGGCGAACGCCGGCGTCTTGCCGTTCTCGTTCAGCTGCGTCTTCCAGCGGTAGGCGATCGGCGTCGTCAGCCCGGCGCCGGCGATCTGCGGGATCGTGCCGTGCAGCCCGCGCGCGATCTCCTTCGCGAGCGAGTCGTCGGGGCCGTCCGGCCCCCACTCCTGCGCGAGCGTCTCGAGGTGGGCGGCGGCGACGTCGATCTCCGAGTGCAGCGACTCGGCGGCGCCGCAGCTGGCGGCGACCTCGAGCGCGACCACGAGCGCGTAGCCGACGGCGGCGCGCGGCTGGAACGCGCCGGGGATCGGGATCAC
>DATIOB010000699.1:0-1823 GCA_035473605.1 Conexibacter sp. | reverse complement strand
ACCACCCGCTGCGGGTGCTGGTCGACGCCGATCGCGCCGAGCTGGCGCGGCCGCAGCTCGACGCGGCGCTGCGCGCCGCCCGCCGGCAGGGCTCGGTGACCGGCCTCGCCAGCCTGCTCGGGATCGGTCACATCGTCGCCTGGCGCGCCGGCGACGTGCGCGAGACGGAGGCGCGCGGGCACGAGCTGCTGGAGCTTGCGCCGACGCCGATGGCGAAGCTCGCGCACTGGGCCTACCTGGCGCTGGCGCTGATCGAGCGCGGTGAGCTGGAGGAGGCCGAGCGGGCCGTCGAGCGCAGCGGCGCCGGGCCGGCGCTGGCGCCGCTGACGCACGTCGGCGTCGCCTTCCACGCGCGGGCGCGGCTGCGGCTGGCGCAGGGTCGCCCGCGCGACGCGCTGCTCGACCTGCTGGAGCTGCGCGCCCGCGACGAGCAGCTCGGCGTCGCCAATCTCGCGGTCCCCTGGCACCGGACCGCGGTCGAGGCGGCGCTGGCGGTCGGCGACGCCGACGCCGCGCGCGCCTTCGCCGACGAGCAGTCGGCGCGCGCCGAGCGCTGGTCGACGGCGTCGGGCCGCGGCCTCGCGCTCAGCACGCAGGGACTCGTGCGCGACGGCGACGCGGGACTGGCGCTGCTGACCGAGGGCGCGGAGCTGCTGGGCAGCTCGCCGGCCCGCCTCGACCACGCCCGCGCGCTCGTCGACCTCGGCGCCGCGCTGCGCCGCGCCGGGCGTCCGGCGCAGGCGCGCGCGCCGCTGAACGACGGCCTCGACGGCGCCCGCGCCTGCGGTGCGACCGTGCTCGCCGAGCGGGCCCACGCGGAGCTGCTGGTCGCCGGTGCGAAGCCGCGACGGCTGCGCTTCAGCGGTGCCGACGCGCTCACCGCCGCCGAGCGCCGCGTCGCGCGGATGGCCGCCGACGGCTGCACCAACCGCGAGATCGCCGCCGCCCTCTACATCACCGTCCGCACGGTCGAGAACCACCTCGCGCGCAGCTACCGCAAGCTCGGGATCGGCTCGCGCAGGGAGCTGGCCGACGCGCTCGCCGCGTCGCGCCCGGCGAGCGGCGGCTGAGCGCGCCGGCACAGCGCGTCCGCCCGCGCACCGCGGCGCCGGCCGCACGCGCGCGGCTGAGCTCGCGCGCAGGCTCAGCGCACGATCGTCAGCTCGACGCGGCGGTTGCGATCGCGGCCGAACTCGCTGTCGTTGCCGGCCAGCGGCGCGGAGCGACCGCCGCTGTGCGCGCTCAGCCGCACCTCGACGCCCAGTCTGCGCAGCAGCGCGCAGGCGGCGCGGCCACGGGCGAGCCCGAGCGCGTCGGCCGCGGCGTCGCTGCCCTGCTCGCCGCGGGTCGCGGTGAAGCCGGTGCAGACGATCGCCCGCACACCGCGCAGCCTGCGCGCGACGTCGCGCAGGAAGGCCGCGCCCGCCGGCGTCAGCGCAGCGCCGTCGGGCGCGAAGGCGCCGGCCTGCGTGACGACCTGCTGGCGCTTGGCGAGCAGCGTCACGCGCAGCCGCTTGACGACCTTCCGGCCGTCGCGCGTCGTCGCCGTCACCGTCACGACCGCGCGCACCCCGCCGAGCGCCGACGCGAGCCGTGCGCGACCGCCCGCGTCGAGGCGGACCGCGACCGTCGCAGCACGTCCTCCGACGCCGGCGCGCACCGCGCCGCCGCCGAGCGCCTCACCGTCGATCGCCGTCGCGACCGCCGCGCAGCCGCGCAGCGCCGCACCGGCGAGCGCGCAGCGCAGACGCACCGACCCGTCGTCGCCGACGACCACCGCCGCGCCGCCGCCTCCGACGCTCGCGCTCAGCCGCGGTCTCGCC
>DATIOB010000698.1:0-8707 GCA_035473605.1 Conexibacter sp. | reverse complement strand
CGCGACAGCCGGCGCCAGGAGATGAGACGACGGATCCCCCGCCGGCGCGACCTCGCGCCGCTGCTGCGCTTCAAGCGCCCTCAGCTCGACGCGACGCAGCGGCGGCTGGAGCGCGCGCTGACGATCTCCGACCTGCGCGCGATCGCCGCGCGGCGGACGCCGCGCGCGCCGTTCGACTACGCCGACGGCGCGGCCGACGGCGAGTTCTCGCTCGCCCGCGCCCGCGCCGCCTTCGAGCAGGTCGAGCTGCACCCGCGCGTGCTGCGCGACGTGTCGCGCGTCGACACCTCCGTCGAGGTGCTCGGCGGTCGCAGCGCGCTGCCGTTCGGGATCGCCCCGACCGGCTTCACGCGGATGCTGCAGACCGAGGGCGAGCACGCCGGCGCGGCGGCGGCCGGCGCGGCCGGCATCCCCTTCTCGCTCTCGACGATGGGGACCGCCTCGATCGAGGACGTCGCGGCCGCCAACCCGCACGGGCGCAACTGGTTCCAGCTCTACATGTGGAAGGACCGCGAGCGCTCGATGGCGCTCGTCGAGCGGGCGGCGGCGGCCGGCTTCGACACGCTGCTGGTGACCGTCGACGTCCCGGTCGCCGGCATGCGGCTGCGCGACGCCCGCAACGGCATGACGATCCCGCCGACGCTGACCGCGCGCACCGTCCTCGACGCGCTCCCGCGACCGGCGTGGTGGATCGACTTCCTCACGACCGAGCCGCTCGCCTTCGCGTCGCTGGACCGCTGGTCGGGCACCGTCGCCGAGCTGCTCGACAGCATGTTCGATCCGACCGTCACGTTCGAGGACCTCGCGTGGGTCAAGCAGCAGTGGCCGGGCCGGCTGGTCGTGAAGGGGATCCAGTCGGTCGCCGACGCGGTCCGCTGCGCCGAGCTGGGCGTCGACGGGATCACGCTCTCCAACCACGGCGGCCGCCAGCTCGACCGCGCGCCCGTCCCCTTCCTGCTGCTTCCCGACGTCGTGCGCGAGGTCGGAGCCGACCTCGAGGTCCACCTCGACACCGGGATCATGCACGGCGCCGACGTCGTCGCCGCGCTCGCGCTCGGCGCCCGCTTCACGCTGATCGGCCGCGCCTATCTGTACGGCCTGATGGCCGGCGGCAGAGCCGGTGTCGACCGCGCGATCGAGCTGCTCGCCGACCAGGTGCGGCGCACGATGCGGCTGTTGGGCGTGACCGAGGTCGCGGAGCTGACGCCCGCGCACGTGACGCAGCTCGCGTCGCGGCCGCTGCTCGCATGAGCGAGCACGGCTCCCCGGCGGCCGCACGCCGCCGGGGACGAGCCGCGGCGCGCCTCAGCCGCCGACGCGGATCAGCTTCTTGTTGACGAACTCGTCGGCGCCGAAGCGGCCCAGCTCGCGTCCGAAGCCGGAGCCCTTGACGCCGCCGAACGGCAGCTCGACGCCGTCGGCGTCCACGACGTTGACGAAGACCATGCCGGCCTCGATCTGGTCGGCGACCCGCTGCGCCTGCTCCGCGTCGCTGGAGAAGACGTAGGAGCCGAGCCCGTACGGCGTGTCGTTGGCGAGCCGCACGGCCTCCTCCTCTGAGGCGGCGCGGTAGACCTGCGCGACCGGGCCGAAGAACTCCTCGCGGTAGGCGGGGTTCTCGGGCGTGATGTCGGCCAGCACCGTCGCCTTGAAGAAGGCGCCGTCGCGACCGCCGCCGCCGGCGACCAGCCGCGCGCCGCTCGCGAGCGCCTGCTCGACCTGCTGCTCGAGCCGCTCCGCGGCCGCCTCCGAGGAGAGCGGGCCGAGCGTCGTCTCGTCGGAGGAGGGATCGCCCGGCGTCATCGCGGTCATCGACGCGGACAGCTTCTGCAGGAACTCCTCGTAGTGCTCGTCGAGCACGACGAACCGCTTCGCCGCGTTGCAGGCCTGCCCGCCGTTGCCCATGCGCGCGCTGACGGCCGCCTCGACGACCGCGTCGAGGTCGTCGGTGGCGAGCACGATGAACGGGTCCGACCCGCCCAGCTCGAGCACCACCTTCTTCAGATTGCGGCCGGCGATCTCGGCGACCGCGGCGCCGGCGCGGCCGGAGCCGGTCAGCGAGACGCCCTGCACGCGCGGGTCGCCGATGACCCACTCGATCTGGTCGTTGGTCGCGTAGATGTTGATGTACGCGTCCTTCGGCAGGCCGGCGTCATGGAAGATCTGCTCCATCGCGGCCGACGACTCGGGGCACTGCGGCGCGTGCTTGAGCAGGATCGTGTTGCCGATCAGCAGGTTCGGGCCGGCGAACCGCGCCACCTGGTAGTAGGGGAAGTTCCACGGCATGATCCCCAGCAGCAGCCCGACCGGGGTGCGGCGCACCAGCGCCGAGCCCTCGCCGTCGAGCAGTCTGATCGGCTCGTCTCTCAGCAGCTCGGCCGCGTTGTCGCAGTAGTACTCGTAGATCGCCGCGCTGAAGTCGACCTCCCCGAGCGCCTCCTGCACCGGCTTGCCCATCTCGCGGACGATGATCGCCGCCAGCTCCTCGCGGCGCTCGGTGTGCAGCTCCGCGACTCTGCGCAGCACCGCGACGCGCTGCTCGAGCGGCGTCTCCCGGCCCCACGGCCCCGCCGCCGCCGCGGCCCGGCCGATCGCATCCTTCAGGCCCTCGTCACTGATCGTGTCGTAGGTCTTGAGCGTCTTCCCCGTCGCGGGATCGACGACTGCGTATGGCGGTGTGGACAACGTGTTCCCTCTCTTGGGTGCGTTTCAACGACTGCCTACATCGTTGATGCCCTACCTATCACGTGGCGACGCGACGAAATGTCCAGTGCAAGCGGGGCGCTCTCGACGCGACGGAGCCGCCTACGCCGCCGCGCTCAGCTGCTCGAGCACCTTCAGCACCTCGTCGTCGTGCGTTCTCGGCGTCACTCTCGGGATCACGTGCGCGACGGTGCCGTCGGCGTCGATCACGAAGGTGGCGCGCAGCGCGCCCCAGTACTTCTTGCCGTACATGCTCTTCTCAGCCCAGACGCCGTAGGCCTCGCAGATCGCGTGGTCCTCGTCGGCCAGGAGCGTGAAGTCGAGCGCGTGCTTGTCGGCGAATCTCTTCACTCTTCTGACCGGGTCGGGCGAGACGCCGAGCACGACCGCGCCGGCCTCGGCGTAGTTGGGCAGGTGGTCGCGCACGCCGCACGCCTGCGTCGTGCAACCGGGCGTATCCGCCTTGGGGTAGAAGTAGAGGACGATCGTCTTGCCCGCGAAGTCGGACAGGCTGACGTCGTTGCCGTCCTGGTCGGGAAGCGTGAACTGGGGTGCCTTCTCGCCGGTCTCGATCATGAGGCGGAGGATACGAGACCGGCGCGCTACTTCAGCAGCCGCGACATGCGGCGGTCCTTCAGCACTCTGCCGCCCGTCTGCTCGCGCGGGCAGTACGAGATCACGTAGTCCTCGTAGTGGACGGCCTTCAGCTCCTCGCCGCAGGAGGGGCAGGGCTCGCCATGTCTGCGGTGGACTCTCAGCGGCAGCGGCAGTCTGTCGGGCAGCGGCAGCCTCAGCGTCTGCTCGTAGTGCTCGATCGCGCCGCCGAGGATCGCGACGGTCGCGTCGCGCAGCGTCGTCGCTTCGTCCTCAGACAGGTCCTTGCCGCGCTTGAACGGCGACAGTCTCGCCTGCCAGAGGATCTCGTCGACCCACGAGCGGCCGATGCCGGCGATCGTGCGCTGGTCGCGCAGCAGCGTGTGCAGCGGCCGCGCCTGTCTCAGCAGCTCGCCGAACGGCGGCGGGTCAGGCCACGCCTCCGGCCCGAGCGTCGCGACCGACTCCTCCGCGTCCACGTCCTCGGCGCGCAGCAGCTTCGCCCACGCCCGCTGCTTGGTGCCGAACTCGCGCAGCCGCAGCTCGCGGCCGTCGTCGAGCCGGATCAGCACGCGCGAGGTTCTGTCGCGCAGGCCGGCGCGTCTGTCGTAGAGCTGCAGGCGGCCGGCCGACATCAGGTGCAGCAGCAGCACCAGTCCGCCGTCGTTGGCGACGGCGAGCTGCTTGCCGCGCCGCGAGATGCCGGTCAGCGTCGTGCCGTCGAGCGCGTGCAGCGGCGGGTCGAAGGTCTTGATCGCGTTGATGCCGGGCGCGAGCGTCGACTCGACGCGCGCGCCGGCGATGGCGGCGCCGAGCAGGCGGGCGGTGATCTCGACCTCGGGCAGCTCGGGCATGTGCCTGCTCAGGCTAGTCGACGGGGCGTCCGCTGATCCAACGAACCCACGTCGGACGTACTCATGTCCAGATTCCGGCGCAGCGCCGCAACTCCGCCCCGCAATGACGGTTAAGGCAATCGTTACACGTCTTGAGAACGGCGTTCCAAACGCGTTATGGCGGCTTAACAGCCCGCGACCAGACTGGCGGCCATGATGACCGACATCCTCCTCATCGCAGGGCCTGAGGGACACGACGCAGAGCTCGTCGCCTCCGCCGCTGCCTACCGACCGCACCATGTCACCGTCCTGATCGAAGCGGACGATCCGATGTGGGCTCACAGTGACGCACCGACCGCACAGGCGCGCCGTGACAGGCTCGCCACCCTGCTGACGGCGACCGCGCTGGCGACCGGTGCCGGCGTCGTCGGGATCGTCGGCGACAGCGCGCAGCTGCAGGTCCAGGGCTTCGACGCGATCGTCGGCGCCCGCACGCTTCTCACCGCCGCATAGAACCACTGCATGAAACGTCCCCGCGGCCCTCGCCGGGCGCTCCCCCCTGCGCCCGGCGAGCCGGCGGTGACCGCGACGCCTCCGCCGCCCGCTCGCATAGCGTTGCGGCCGTGAGCAGCAGCGCGATCGTCGACACCCACGCCCAGGCCGCCGCGCTGCAGCAGCCGCCGCTGCTGGTGCGCGAGCCGCTCGCCGCCTTCCTCGACGCCCGCGGCCTCGGCAGCGGCCCGCTCGAGGCCTCACCGATCGGCGACGGCCACTCGAACGTCACCTACCTGATCCGCCGCGACGGCGCCGAGCTGGTGCTGCGCCGCCCGCCCCGCGGCCCGCTGCCGCCCTCCGCCCACGACGTGCTGCGCGAGGCGCAGCTGCTGGAGGCGATCGCGCCGACCGCCGCGCGCACCCCGGCAGTCCTCGCCACCTGTGGCGACGAAGCCGTGATCGGCGCCCCCTTCTACGTGATGGCGAAGGTCGAGGGCGACGTGCTCGTGCACACGGTGCCGGCGGCGCTCGCCCCTCCCGATCAGCGCGCCCGCGTCGGCGAGCAGCTCGTCGATGCGCTCGCCGAGGTCCACGCCGTCGGCTGGCGCGCCTGCGGCCTGGAGGGCTACGGCAAGCCGACCGGCTACCTCGAGCGCCAGCTGCGCCGCTTCGGCGGGCTGTGGGAGCACAACCGCACGCGCGACCTCCCGACGCTGACGCGCGTCGGCGAGTGGCTCGCGGCGCACCGGCCGGAGTCGGGCGCGGCGACGATCGTGCACGGCGACTACCGCCTCGGCAACGTCATGTTCGAGCCGGGCGCGCCCGCCCGGCTGGCCGCGATCTTCGACTGGGAGCTGGCGACGATCGGCGACCCGCTCGCCGACGTCGGCTACCTGACCGCGACGTGGGCGCAGCCCGGCGACGAGGACGCCGGCACCGTCTTCGCGCTCGGCGCCGTCACGATGGAGCCCGGCTTCCCGTCGCGCGAGCAGCTGATCGCGCGCTACGAGGAGGTCGCCGGCCGCTCGATGCGCGACGTCCGCTGGTACCAGGCGCTGGCGCTGTGGAAGGCCGCGATCTTCCTCGAGGGCTCCTACAGACGGCTGCTCGCCGGCACCACCGACGACCCCTTCTTCGCGCTGCTCGACAGCGGTGTCCCGAAGCTCGCCGAGCGCGCCTGGGACGTGGCGCGCGGCGCTTCCGAATAGCATCCGGCGCCGTGTCGTCCGGAAGCACCCAGCCGCCCCGTCGCCCGCGGCCGCAGAGACGCCGCCCGCCCGCTCGCCGCGGCGGTTCTCTGCCGCAGATCGCGGGCCTGCCCGGCTGGGCGCTGCCGGCCGCCGGCGCCGTCGTGCTGCTGCTGCTCGTCCTGCTGGTCGCGCGCGGCTGCGGCGAGGACGGGCTGACGCCCGACCAGCTGCGCGCGCAGGCGACCGAGATCTGCGCGAGAGCGAACGCGGTGACCGACAGAATCGCGGTCCCCAACGCCCCGACCGGCGGCGAGCGCTTCCTCGTCGAAGGGCTCGCGGTGCTGCGGCCGGCGATCAACAGACTGGCGCTGCTGGAGCCGCCCGCGGAGCTGCGCGCGGACTACGAGAAGGCGGTCAGAGGCAGCGGCGCGCGCCTGGACCTGATCGCCAAGACGGCGCGCAGAATCAACAGGGGCGGCGACACGATCGACGAGTACCGCGCGCTGGAGAACCAGCTCGTGCGCAGCTCGATCGCCGTCGACGCGAGCTGGCGGGCGCTCAGAATCCCCGCCTGCGCCAGTCGCTGACTCCGCCGAACGACAGAGGCCGACCGGCCCTTCGGAGGGAGCGGCTTCTGCCGCTGGGGAGAGGCGCGCACCGCACGCGTCCCGGATCGTGATGGTCATGTCACGACGCCTTCCCACGCTCGCGCTCACCGTCGCCGCGCTCGCGCTCACCCCGGCGGCCGCGCTCGCCGCCCCGCTCCGCTTCCAGGCCGTCAAGGTCTCGGTCGACGGCAGCTCGAAGTCGACGCTCGACACCGGCGACGCCAGCTTCGGCTACAGCGGCAGATTCGACTACGCCGGCGCGGGCAGATCGCTCGGCACGCTGAAGGCGACGCCGAAGCCGGGCGAGCTGGTCTCGCTCGTCGTCAAGCCGGTCACGTACAGCTCCAGCAGCAACGCGACGATCCAGGCGAACGACAGAACGTACGACTGCAGCCTCACGAGAGCGCCGGCCGGCTTCGCGCCGCCCG
This sequence comes from Conexibacter sp., assembly GCA_035473605.1. Taxonomy (GTDB): domain Bacteria; phylum Actinomycetota; class Thermoleophilia; order Solirubrobacterales; family Solirubrobacteraceae; genus Conexibacter. Next base: position 1,856 of record DATIOB010000698.1, on the reverse strand, counting down.
GGATCGCCGCCGCCGTCTCCTTCTCGAAGACGATCATGCGGATCCAGTGGACGATCGTGCCGGCGCCGATGAGATGCCCGCCGCACTCGCCGATCTGGTCGTTCCCGGGCCTGCCGTCGGCCGCGACGACGCTCGACTACCCGCTCGCGAAGGTGCGCTCCACGCCGGTCGGCAAGAACCTGCGCCTGAAGCTCGACCACGTCCACAGCTGGAGCGACGATGCCGGGGCGCACGACATGAAGCTGCGCGGCTCGATCTGGCTCAGACGGATCGCCTGACCCAGACGGAGCCGTGCGGGCCGGTCAGTCGCGCTTGCCGCGGCCGTAGAGCAGTCTCGTCAGCTTCCCGAGCAGCTGCGTGGTGCGCTTCTTGTACGGGAACATGTGCGGGTCTCTCTTGCCCGCGAAGCGCGTCACCAGCAGCGTCTGCTGCTGCGTGTACTTGCGGATTCCGCCGGCGCCGTGGCGTGTGCCGAGGCCGGAGGTCTTCCAGCCGCCCATCGGCAGCTCGAGCGCCGTGTAGTTGACCTGCGCGTCGTTGACGCAGACGGCGCCGGCCTCGACGCGGCGGGCGAGCTGCTCGCCGCGGCGGGTGTCCTTCGTCCAGACCGACGCCTGCAGGCCGTACGGCGAGTCGTTGGCGAGCCGCAGCGCCTCCTCGGCGTCGGCGACCTTCATGATCTGCAGCGTCGGGCCGAACGTCTCCTCGGTCATGCACGACATCGTGTGGTCGACGTCGACGAGCACCGTCGGCTCGTAGAACATGCCGGGGCCGGGCGCCGCTCTGCCGCCGGTCAGCACGCGCGCGCCCTTGGCGACGGCGTCTCTGACGTGGCCGTCGATGATGTCGAGCTGCGGCGGGAAGGTGACGGCGCCGACGTCGATCGAGCCGGGGCCGGCCGAGCGGCCCTGGCGCAGCGCCTTGACCTTGTCGGTCACTCTCGCGACGAACTGGTCGTAGATCGGCGCCTCGACGTAGACGCGCTCGATCGAGATGCAGACCTGACCGCCGTTGTTCATCGAGTAGTAGGCGGCGGCGTTGGCGGCGCGCTCGATCTCGGCGTCGGCGAGCACGATCATCGGGTCCTTGCCGCCCAGCTCGAGGCCGACCGGGGTGAGCGTCTTGGCGGCCCGCTCCATCACCTTCTTGCCGGTCTTCGTCGAGCCGGTGAACATGATGAAGTCGACGTCGTCGATCAGCGCAGCGCCGGTCGCGCCGTCACCGGTCGCGACCTGGAAGACGTCCTCGGGCAGGCCGGAGGCGCGCAGGCACTCGGCCATCAGCAGCGAGGTCAGCGGCGTCACCTCGCTCGGCTTGAGGATCACCGCGTTGCCGGCCGCGAGCGCCGGGATGCAGTCGCCGAAGGAGTTGGTCAGCGGGAAGTTCCACGGGCCGATCACGCCGACGACGCCGACCGGGCGGTAGCGCACGACGAGCTTCTTGCCCTTCACCAGCGGGTTCGCCGACTTCATCGGCTCGTCGGCGAGGAAGTTGGGCGCCTCCTTGGCCCAGAAGCCGAAGGCCGCGGCGGCGTACATGATCTCGGCGAGCTGGGCGTCCTCGTAGGTCTTGCCGGTCTCCGAGACGATCGTCGCGATGATCCGCTCGGAGTTGTCGGTGACCCACTTCTGCGCGCGGCGCAGCACGCGGCCGCGCTCCTCGAAGCCGATCGCCTCCCACGCCGGCTGGGCGGCGCGCGCTCTCGCCACGAGCGCCTTCACCTCGGCGCCCGAGAGCGTCGGGATCGTGGCGATCGTCTCGCCGGTCGCCGGATTCTCAACGGGGATGCCGGTGCCGATCTGCTCGGCTGCCGGCGCCTGCTCGACACTCGCCATTGACCCTCTCCTTCTCGGTGC
>DATIOB010000697.1:0-9652 GCA_035473605.1 Conexibacter sp. | reverse complement strand
GCGGCCGACTCGCCGCCGTTGCGCGGCGCGGGGCTGGCGAAGCGGTATTCGGCGCGCGCCCCGAGCTGCTGGATCGACCACGGCAGCCCGTGCTGCTCGACGATCCCGCGCACGCCGTCGGCGAAGCGGGTGGCGAGCGCGGTCATCCCCGTGAAGGCGTCGTCGGTCAGTACCTCCTCGAGCGTCGCGCGCATCGCCGCGACCGAGATCGGGTTGCCGGCGAGCGTGCCGCCGACGCCGCCCATGTCGACGAGGTCCAGCTCGGTGTGGCGGGCGATCTCGGCGGCCAGCCGCTCGGAGAGGCCGTAGGCGCCGCAGGGGATGCCGCCCGCGAGCGCCTTGCCGATCGTGAGCACGTCCGGTTCGAGCCCCCAGGCGGCGGTCGCCCCGCCGGGGCCGGCGGAGAAGGTGTGCGTCTCGTCGTTGATCAGGAGCGTGCCGTGGCGGCGGGTCAGCTCGCGCACGTCCGCCAGGTAGCCGGGCTCGGGCATGACGATGCCGATGTTGGTCAGCGCCGGCTCCATCAGCACCGCGGCGACGTCGCCGTGGGCCAGCTCCCGTTCGAGCCGTTCCAGGTCGTTGTACTCGGCGACGCGGCTGGTCAGCGTCACGTCGCAGGGCGCGCCGACGTTGCCCTCGCGGCTGGCCGCCTCGCCGTCGGGACCGACGACGATCAGCGACTCGTCGACGGAGCCGTGGTAGCAGTAGGAGTTGACGAGGATCTTCGGGCGGCCGGTGATCGCGCGCACGAGCCGGATCGCCCAGCGGTTGGCGTCGGTCGCGGTCAGCGAGAAGCTCCAATACGGGAGGCCGAAGCGGCGCGCCAGCTCGGCGCCGACCCAGGCGGCGTCCTCGGTCGGCAGCATCGCGGTCGCGCCGCCCAGCTCGGCATAGCGGCGCTGGACGGCGGCGACGGTCGGTGCGGGCGAGTGGCCGGCCATCGCGCCGGTGTCGCCGAGGCAGAGGTCGACGTACTCGTGCCCGTCGAGGTCCCACACGTGGGCGCCCTGTGCGCGGTCGAGGTAGAGCGGGTGCGCGCCGGCGGTCTTGTTCATCCACGTCATCGGCACGCGGCCGAAGAGGTGGTCGGCGGCCGCGTACGCCGCGCCCGAACGTGGATTGCGCGCCGCGAACGCGTCCCGCTCACGCGCGAGCAGAGATTGGAGACGGGTAGAGGAGATCACGTCGACCTGACTTTCCATTCGATGACACCAGCCATCAAATCGAAAGCACTACGCGATTTCAACTTTCGTTTCGATCGTCTAGGACGCTCGGCACCCGCGCCACGACCCGGTTCACGCGTCACGCTGTATTCACCTGGCCCCGCCCCCGCCATCTCACCAGGCCGCCGCAAGCGTGGCGATCTGCACATCCCATGGATGCACAGATCGCCGGTCACCGGCAGCGAGTTTCCCCTCCCCTGCGAGCTTCCCCCTCCCCCCCTGCGCACCGCAGCGCTCCGCCGCGCCTTCGCCTCCCAGCGAGCGCGTCGCGCCGCGGTGCGCCCTACGTCAAGATCAGCGCCCTACGTCAAGGTCGTGTCGCAGCCGTCGCAGCGGCCGGCGACGACCGGCGAACCGGCAGCACCGTCGGCGTACAGCGGCCGCAGCGCGCCATCGCACAGCGGGCACGCCACGGCGACCTGAGCGGTGAGCCCCTCCCACGCCCCGACGAGCAAGTCGTCGAGCGTCGGCTCACCGCCCACGCCGTCGTGCACGTGCCCGGCGCCGCCGGCCTCGAGGTCGCCCACGACCGCCGGAGCGTCGCCGATCGCCGGCCGCCCCGCAGTCCGCGCCGGCTCGACGAGCGCCTCAGCCGCCTCGGCCTCGCGCTCGCGCAGCAGCCGCCGCTCCAGTCCCGACGGATGCTCAGGCGTGGTCGCCGGCGCGGCCGGCCCGTCGAGCAGGTCGAACAGCGACGGCGGACGTTCGACGCGATCTGCCACGACCACGCCCATCACATGCTCCGCATGAGGCCGATGACCTTCCCGAGGATCTGGACCTCCTTGGTGCGGATCGGCTCCATCGTCTCGTTCTCCGGCTGGAGGCGGATGTGGTCGGTCTCCTGGAAGAAGCGCTTGACCGTCGCCTCCTCGCCGACGAGCGCGACGACGATCTCCCCGTCGCGCGCCGTCTCCTGTCTGCGCACGACGACGAGGTCGTCGGGCAGGATGCCGGCGTTCTTCATCGACTCGCCGCGCACGCGCAGGAGGTACTCGCCCTCCTCGCCGCCCGCGACCGCCGGGGTCTCGATGTAGTCCTCGATCTCCTCCTCGGCGAGCACCGGCTGACCGGCCTGGACCTGGCCCACAAGGGGCAGGCCGGCGGGCTTGACGATGTTCTTGATCCCGTCGACGGCCTTGTCGAGCAGCTCGATCGCGCGCGGCTTCGACGGATCGCGCCGCAGCAGGCCGACCTTCTCCAGGTTGGCGAGATGGGCGTGCACCGTCGAGGACGAGGCGAGGCCGACGGCCTTGCCGATGTCGCGCACCGTGGGCGGGTACCCGTGCCTGGACGAGTACTGCTTGATGAACTCGAAGATCTCCTGCTGGCGCTTCGTGAGGTCCACCATCAGGCGACAGACTCCTCGTTGCTTGGGGTCGAGACGAACATGTGTTCGACAATGATACGCACGCCCCGGACGGACACCAAATCCGTGATCGACGGCTGCACGCGTCGCGGGCACGCCCCTGGCTATACTGCGCGTCCCCACGCGGTCGTGGCGGAATTGGTAGACGCGCAAGGTTGAGGGCCTTGTGGGGGATAACCCCGTGGAGGTTCGAGTCCTCTCGACCGCACTGTGAGCAGCATCAGGAGGCCCCGCGCAAGCGGGGCCTCCGTCGTTCCTGCCGTCTGCCCATGGTGATGTGTGGACGGCGCCGATACGGTGAGCGCAGTGAGACTCACGAGATCTCAGATCGAGAAACTTGGAACTCGGCTCGTCCGTGAGCCAATTCCCGCGGATGCAGACATCGCGATGCTGCACGAACTGCTGCTTGCCTACGAAGTGGTGCTCGAACGCACGGTCACCCGTGTTCGCGATCACGTCGATGTGCTGCCGACCTCGCGGATCAAGAACACCGGCACAATCCTGGAGAAGCTCCGCCGCCACGGCGGATCGTGGCTCAAGAGCATCCAGGACATCGCCGGCATGCGGATCGTCGGCTCGTTCGACCGCAACGGACAGGACGCGCTCGTTGACCGGCTCGTCGCACTCTTCGCCAACGAGCGTCGCAAGCCCAGAGTCATAGATCGTCGTGCGACGCCGATGCATGGCTACACAGCGTTCACGTCGTGGTCTACGCCGGCGGATTCCCAGTCGAGATCCAGGTACGCACGCCCTGGCAGCATGAGTGGGCAGAACTGTTCGAGAAGCTCGCTGATCAGGTTGGTCGTGGCATTCGATACGGCGAGGAGCCCACGCCCCAAGAGCCTGCGAACGATCGGCGCCACAGGCTTCAGACGACAGCTGTCGAGTTTGCCCTTACTTTGAGCACGTTCATCAGCACTGCCGAACAGCAGCTGGCGGAGGACCGCGACGCTGCGGCGCACACATGGCCCGTCGATGAACTGCTTGGTCTGCTCAACGGGATCATCGACTTCGCAGACAGCACTACCATCACCCCATGAGCCACTTCCTGCTCGTTTACGATCGCACCGTTGGTCAGCTCATGCGTCAGCAGGAGTTCGCGACGAGCGTTGACGCCATGCAGGCTCGGTTCAGCGCCGAAGCCGAGTTCAGAGGCCACCCCGAGATCGAGATCGTTGCGCTCTCGGCAGCATCTGAAGAAGATCTCAAGCGCACGCACGGCCGGTACTTCTTCACACTCGCCGAGCTGGCCGACCGCTTCGGCTGACGTCTACCGCTTCGCCCGCACAGCCACCATCCCTACGCCCCGCCCCACCGCCGCAGATGGCGCTCGTGCGCGGCGCGCCGCTCGTCGGCGTGCCGTCTGCGCTCCTGCTCGTAGGCGGCCGCGCCGCCGTCACCGGCCGCCCGCACGCGCGCGGCGTGGGCCCGCCGGATCGACGACCAGCGGCCGATCGGCTCTGCGGCACGCCGTCGATCGCGCAGGCCGGCGACGACGCTGCCGAGCCAGCCGACCCGCGGCGGACGGGTCGGCGGCGGGCCCAGCGGCGGGGGCGTGAAGACCAGGCCCTTGCGCCGCGCGACCGGCCAGGTCGTGCGATCGCCGTTGGTCAGCACCGTCACGACGTCGTAGGCGCCGCGCTGTCGACGGCTGCCGCGCAGCACGAACAGCATCCACTCCCCCACCTGCAGATAGCCGTCGGCGGTGTTCGACGAGCGGTACCACGACGGCGGCTGTCGCAATGCTCGCCCTTCCTGCAGCAGCAGGTCACGGGCGATCGGCTCGATCCGCCGACGCTCCGGGCGACCGACCCCGGCGCGCTCGGCGAAGCGCTCGATCGCATGATCGGTGAAGCCGACGACGCCGAGCAGCTTGCGATCGATCAGGGCGCCCCGGCTCGGCATCGGCCCGATCGTAGCGCCGCCACACCGCCCCCACCCGAGCGCCTGCACGCCAGCGCCCACCTCGCGCAGCGCGCAGGACACCACCTCCGCGCGTGGAATCCCTCGCCTGCCGATGGACCCGCTCGTCTCTCAGGAATGGCTCGCCGACCGGCTCGAGGAGCCGCGGCTGCGCATCGTCGACTGCCGCTTCACGCTCGCCGATCCGACCGCGGGACGGGCCGCGTACGAGCGCGGGCACATCGCCGGCGCCGCCTTCCTCGACCTCGACGCCGACCTCTCGGCGCCACCGGCCGCGCCCAACCCCGACGGACCCCCGCGCGGTCCGATCGGCGGGCGCCACCCGCTGCCCGACCTCGCTCGCTTCGCCGCCTCCGCGCGCCGCGTGGGGATCGGCAGCGGCACGACCGTCGTCGCGTATGACGACGCGATGAGCGGCGGCGCCGCGCGGCTGTGGTGGCTTCTGCGCCACTGCGGCTTCGACGACGCCGCCGTGCTCGACGGAGGGCTCGCCGCCTGGGAGGGGCCATTGCGCACCGGCGGCGAGCCTCCCCGAGCCCCCGGCGACTTCGCGCCCAGCCGCGTCCGCGACGACGTCGTCACCGCCGAGCAGATCGCCGCCGACGTCGCCAGACCGCCGCGGGAGCGCGAGCTGCTGCTGCTCGACGCGCGCGCACCGGAGCGCTTCCGCGGCGAGCAGGAGCCGGTCGATCCCGTCGCCGGTCACATTCCCGGCGCGCGCAACGTGCCGCTGCCGACCGCCTTCCCGCCGCCCGCCGACCCCGCCGCGCTGCTCGGCGACGATGCGCACGAGCGCACGCTGGTCGCCACCTGCGGCTCGGGCGTGACGGCGACCGGCCTGGTCCTCGCGCTGACCGCCGCGGGCCGCGACGACGTGAAGCTCTACGCAGGTTCGTGGAGCGATTGGGCCGCTCGAGGTCTTCCGATCGAGAGCGGCGACGTGCCGCACGGACACTCAGGGTAGGCTCGGAGATGGTGAGCGACGAGCTCGAACAGCTGCGGGGGGAGCTGGCGCACCTGCGGGCCGAGCTGGCCCTGCGCGAGCGCGAGGCCGAGGAGCGGGCGCAGGAGCTGCGCCGCTACGCCGAGCAGCTGCGACGCGCCTCCGAGCGCGAGCACATGCGGGCGTTGGAGCTGCGCCGCTCCTACGAGGCGACCGTCAGGGCGCTCGCCGACGCCGTCGAGGCGCGCGACGCCTACACCGGCAAGCATGCCGAGCGCGTCGCCGCCTACGGGCTCGCGCTCGCGCGCGCCTGCGGGATGCGCGTCGACGAGCCGCACATCGAGTTCGGCTTCCTGCTGCACGACATCGGCAAGGTCGCGATCTCCGACGCGATCCTGCACAAGCCCGGCACGCTGACCGCGCCGGAGCTCGACGTGATGCGCCAGCACCCGGTGATCGGCGACGAGATCGTCAGCGGGATCGACTTCCTCAGCGAGGCGCGCCACGTCGTCCGCTCCCACCACGAGCGCTGGGACGGCGCCGGCTACCCCGACCGCCTCGCGCGCGACGAGATCCCGCTCGCGGCGCGCGTCTTCGCCGTCGCCGACACCTTCGACGCGCTCACGAGCGACCGTCCCTACCGCCGCGCTGCCTCGTTCAGAGATGCGCGCGCGGTGATCGCGCAGGGCTCCGGCACGCAGTTCGACCCCGACGTCGCCGAGATCTTCACGGCGATCCCCGACGAGGCCTTCGAACAGATCCGCTGCGCGCTCGTCTGAGCGCGCGCTCCTCCCAGCGAGGCGGGCGAACGCGCAGGCGCCCGCGACCCGCCGCGCGGCTCAGCCGATTCGCAGCAGGATGACGGTGTTGATCGCGAACGCGATCGCGAAGCCGAGCGTCCAGCGGTTCAGGTTGCGCTCGACGAGCGAGCCGCCGCCGAAGGGACCGGAGCCGGTGCCGACGCCGAAGGCGCCGGAGAGGCCGGTGTCTCTGCCCGAGTGCATGAGGATCAGCAGCACGAGGACGACGGCGATGAAGACCTGGAGTATCGACAGGAGCGTGTACATGGCTCAGCGCATCCTAGCCGACGCGCGCATCCGAGCGCGTCGCGTCGGTCGCGTCCTCGCCGGCCGCTGACGGCGCGTCGGCGGCATCCTCGCTCCGCGCGACTCTCGCAGCCGCCTCCTCCGCCGGCTTCAGCGCGTCGATCCGCCGCAGCAGCTGGATCGCCTCGGCGCGCAGCCCGCGATCGAGCGCGCGATGGTCCTCCTTCGACAGCTTGCCGGTGCGGAAGTCCATCTCGGCGTCGCGGATCTCGCGATACTTCGCCTCCTTGGCGGCCTCCAGCTCGGCCAGCTCGGCCGCCTCGCGGCGCTCGGTCTCCTCGACCCGGCCGCTGCGCAGCGGCATCCCGACGACCGCGACGACGCCCGCCAGCACGACGAGCACGAGCAGGAACTCCAGCACCTTCACGCGACCGCCTCGCTCAGCTGCGCGCCAGGTCGCGGGCGAGCCGCGCGGCGTAGGTCGCGGTGACACGGCGGCGCGCCGTCGCGGGCGCAGGCCAGAGCGCGATCGCCCCGCCGCAGAAGGTGATGATCGCGCCGATCCAGATCCACGTCGCCATCGGCGAGACGATCAGGCGGAAGTCGGCCGTCCACGGTCTCTCGACCCAGCGGTCGGTCAGCCCGGCGACGACCTGGTCGCGCACGCCGAACAGCTCGTTGAGCTCTCTGTCGTCGGCGGTGCCGTCGGCCAGCGCCGCTCTCATCAGCGTCGCGAAGACTCTGTTGCCCTCCTCGATGTCTCTCTCCATCGGCAGCAGGTCGGGGTTGATGACCGTCCAGATGTCGCGCCCGAAGCCGGCCCGCAGCCCGACCTCGCTCTCGGCCTCGCCCTGGAAGAAGCGGCCGAGGATGCCGAGCGACGGGTCCTGGGAGGGGTAGAAGCCACGCGAGGTTCTGAGCGTCGCGACGTGCTTGTCGTCCTTGGAGACGTCGAGCACGGCGCCGAAGACGATCTTCTCCGGCAGCGCCTCCGAGTAGCCGCGCACGTAGCTGACGTCGAAGCCGTCGATGCTGGCCTGCTGGCCCGGTCTCAGCGCGACGTCCTTGGAGTGCTCGAACGACGACGAGACGGCGACGCCGAAGAGCAGGATCACGAAGCCGGCGTGGACGATGTAACCGCCGTAGCGGCGGCGGTTGCGGCGGATCAGCGAGACGAAGGCGAGCGGCGCCTTCTCGGTCGACATCGCCTGCCGCGCCCGCGTCCCGCGGAACAGCTCCTGGCCGACGCCGGCGAGCACGATCGCGACGAGCGCGGTGAAGACGACGGCCTTCGGCTCCTCCCACGCACCCGAGACGAACGACAGCCCGATCAGCGTGACGACGCCGGCGGCGAGCGGGAAGACGAAGTTGCGGCGCAGGTTCGCGGCGGTCGCGCGGCGCCACGAGATCAGCGGCCCGATCCCGATCAGCGCGACGAGCGCGAAGGCGACCGGCGTGATGTAGCGGTCGAACCACGGCGGTCCAACGGAGGCCTTCGTGCCGGTCACCGCCTCGGAGATCAGCGGGAAGAAGGTGCCCCAGAAGATCACGAAGCAGAGCGCGAGCAGGAGGATGTTCTGGAGGATGAAGGCGGCCTCGCGCGAGAGCAGCGAGTCGAGCGAGTGCTCGGACTTGAGCGACTCGCGCCGCCACACCACCAGCCCGATCGAGCTGAGGATCATGATCCCGATCAGGATCAGGAACGGCACGCCGAGCGTCGAGGCGCCGAAGGCGTGGATCGAGTCGAGGATCCCCGAACGCACGAGGAAGGTGCCCATGATCGCCAGCGTCCCGGTCGCGAGGATCAGCGAGGCGTTCCAGACCTTCAGCATCCCGCGCTTCTCTTGGATCATGATCGAGTGGATGAACGCGGTGCCGGTCAGCCAGGGCATCAGCGAGGCGTTCTCGACCGGGTCCCAGGCCCAGTAGCCGCCCCAGCCCAGCTCGGTGTAGGACCAGCGCGCGCCGAGCACGATGCCGATCCCGAGGAACAGCCAGGCGGCGAGCGCGAAGCGGCGCGTGCCCTGGATCCACTCGGCGTTCAGTCTGTTGGCGACGAGCGCGCCGATCGCGAAGGCGAACGGGATCGAAAAGAGCGTGTAGCCCGAGTACAGCGCCGGCGGGTGGAACATCATCGCCGGGTGGCGCAGCAGCGGGTTGAGGCCCATCCCCTCGGCCGGGACCGCGGCGACCGTGTCGAACGGGCTCTCTCTCCACACGATCAGCAGCAGGAAGAAGAACGCGAAGCCGGCGAGCACGGCCTGCGCGTACGGCGCGATCTCGCGCAGGCTGCGGCGCGTCAGGTAGAGCACGAGGCTCGACCACAGCGACAGCAGCCAGACCCACAGCAGCAGCGACCCCTCCTGCGAGGACCAGACCGCCGTCGCCTTGTAGAAGGTCGGCGTCGTCGTGCTCGAGTGCGAGCCGACGAGCGCGTAGGAGAAGTCCGATCGCAGGAAGGCGACCTCGAGGATCGCGAAGGCGAACGTCAGGACCGCGGCGATCGCGTAGATCGCGCGGCGGCCGGAGTCGACGAAGGCGCGGCGGCGCGTGACGCCGCCGTAGATCGAGGCGCCGATCGCGTAGATCGCGACCGCGAAGGCGAGCATCGTCAGCGCTCTGCCGACGGTCGCCATCAGCGCGTCTCCAGTCCGCGGCCGCTGCGCATCAGGTCGACGGCGCGGTTCTCAGAAGCTCTTCGGGAGCGCCTCTGGGAAGTCTCTCGGGCGCGACCTGGAACTTCGACGGGCACTTGGTCACCATCGAGTCCTTCTCGGCGATGAAGAGCGTGTCGGTGCTGTCGGTCAGCCCGCCTCTGCCGAGCTGGACCTTGACCATCACGCCGCGGCCCTCGCGGAAGGGATCCGGGACGAGGCCGGTGTAGCGGACCCTCGCCGACACTCTTCTGTGCGGGTCGAGGATGCGGAACCACAGCACGCCGTCCTCGCGTCTGACCGAGTTCGGCGCGACGGTGCCCGCGAGCGTGTAGGTCTCGCCGGCCACTGCGCTGGTCAGCAGCTGCCCAGCGGTCTTCTCGTCGCTGCCGGCGCTGAAGCTGGTGTAGACGAGGGCGCTGGCGAGCAGCAGGGCTGCCGTCGCAGCGACGACGAGGCGGATGCGGCGTTTGCGGCTGGGGTCCATCGAACAGCCA
>DATIOB010000696.1:0-4036 GCA_035473605.1 Conexibacter sp. | reverse complement strand
GTCAGCGCGGCGGCAGCGGTGCGGGCCGCGGCCGTCGGCGACCGCCACGCCGCGGTTGGTCGGCTGCTGCGCGACCGCGCCGCCGGCGAAGAAGTCGACCTGCGGCGTGTAGGTCCAGCGGCGGGCGCCGGTCGCGGCGTTGAAGGCGAGCACCTGCGAGGTGTTCGTCGTGACGTAGAGCGTCCGTCCGGCGACGACCGGGAAGCTCTCCCACAGCGCCATCTCCTCGGGCGCCCACGACCAGGCGAGGCCGAGCCTGTGGACGCTGTCGCGGTCGACGGTCGCCAGCGGCGAGAAGCGCGACTGGTCGTCGTCGTTGCCGAAGCGCGGCCAGCCGACGTCGAGCGCCCGACCGGGCGGCGGGGCCGGCTCCTCGCCGTCCCCGCCACCGCCGCAGCCCGCCAGCGCCAGCGCGAGCGCGGCGGCCGCGAGCACGAGCGCGACGGCCGCGGCCCGCACCGCTGCCGCCGCGCTGACCATCTAGTCGGTGCTGGGGTTTCTCGGCGCTCTCGGCGGGACGATCTCTCTGCCGTCGAGCTTGAGCGCGTAGAAGCGGGCGCCGATCGGGCCGAAGTCGTTGGACGAGGTCAGGCCCGAGCCGCCGACTGCGGCGCCGATGTAGTCGACCCCGTCGATCGTGTAGAGGACCGGCGCGGCCGCCCCGGCGAGGCCGAGGTTGCCCTTCCACAGCTCTCTGCCCGTGGCGGCGTCGAAGCCGTAGAGGTAGCCGAGCTGGTCGATCGTGTAGACGATGTCCGAGCCGGTCACGAGCGCGCCGCCGCCCATCGGCGTCGACATTCTCTGGCGCCAGATGAATCTGCCGGTTCTGACGTCGACCGCGGAGAAGGAGCCGGTCGGTCTCGAGTCGGACGGGAAGGAGCGCGTGCCGCCGAATCTCGACTCGCCCGGCAGCTTCTCGTCGGAGACCGCGAGCAGGAAGCAGAAGTCGATCCCGGAGACGTAGACGGCCTCGACTCTCGGGCTGTACGCCATCGGCGAGTACTGCGAGCCGCCGAGCGGGCCGGGGCACTGCAGCGTCGGTCTCTCCGTCGGTCTCGAGCGCTGCTGTCTGACGAAGGAGAGGCGCGGATGGATCTGCTCACCCGTTCTCGCGTCGAGGAAGACGAGCCAGCCGGACTTGCCGGCCTCGGCGACCATCCGCCGTCTGACGCCGTCGATGAGCGCGTCGAAGATCACGACCGGCGAGGCGGCGTCGTAGTCCCACAGGTCGTGCGCGACGACCTGGTGATGCCATCTGTACTCGCCGCTCATCGCGTCGAGCGCGACGATCGAGGAGGTGTAGAGGTTGTCGCCGGGCCGGTCCACGCCGACGATCGCCGGCGACGGGTTGGCGGTGCCGAAGATCACGTTGCCGTTCTCGGTGTCGATCTGCGGCGCCATGTAGACGGTGCCGCCGCCGGTGCCTCTTCTGCGCCAGCCCTCGCCGACCGGCGGGATCGTGTCGAATCTCCACTTCTCTCTGCCGGTCTCGCCGTCATAGGCGGCGACGAAGCCGGCGACGCCCTGGTCGGAGCCGGAGCTGCCGACGTAGACGAGGCCGTTGTAGACGGCCGGCGACATCGTCTCGTAGGCGCCGCTGCGCGGATCGTCGACCTGCGTCGAGAAGATCTCCTCGCCGGTCGCGGCGCTGACTGCCTTCAGTCTGCAGTCGAACGTCAGCATGTAGACCTTGCCGTCGGAGACCGCCACGCCGCGGTTGACGACGATGCCGTAGCCGCCGACGCCGCTGGAGAGCGAGAAGTCGACCTTCGGCGCGTACTTCCACTTCACTCTGCCGGTGTCACCCTCGAAGGCGTAGATCTCGTTCGTGCTGGTGGTGACGTAGACGACGCCGTCGACGACGATCGGAAAGGCCTCGTTGAGCCACTGGTTGCCGCCGAGGTCGGAGTGCCACGCCTCGCCGAGGCGGGAGATCGACTCCTTGTCGATCGAGTCCTGCGGGGCGTAGCGGGTGTTGTCCCAGTCGCGCCCGAAGATCGCCCAGTCGCCCGGTCTGAACTGCTCGGCGGGCGCGGAGACGCTGCCGCCCGTGGTCGCGGTCGTGCTCGCGGTGCTGGTCGCGGCGGCGTCGGTCGTGCTCGTCGAGCTGCTGTCGTCGCCGCCGCACGCGGTCAGCGTGAGCGCGAGCGCGCCGAGTACGAGCGCAAGCCACCGGAGCGGGCCGCGCGGGGCGCGGCGGGTGTGATTCACCATCTTTCGGATCTCCAAGTCCAGAGCGCCCGTTGCGGCCAGGACGGCAAGCGAGTCCGAGCGTCGAAATCGCGGCGAAGGCTACCATTGCGACGTGTCTTACCCCCGCTTCCTCCCCGGCGTCGCGGAGCAGCTTGCACGCGCCGGGCGCTGGCTTGCGGCCGATCCCGCCGAGGTCGTCGAGTTTCGTACGACGCGCCACGAAGTGGGACAACCTGTCCGTTCAGGGGATCGCGGGGAAGGGCAAGGCGATTCGGCCGACGCACGTGCGCGCGCTGACCTCGCCGGCGCGGACGAAGCGTCCGCGCGCGGAGATCTCGTGGCGCACGACGCGCCTCCGCGCGCTGACCTCGCCGGCGGCCTGCGCGCGTGGCACGACGCGATCGCGCGCGGCCGCCGCGTCGCCGTCGTGCGGCGGGCGCTGCTGGTCGCGCTTGCGCTCGCGGCACTGCTGCTGCTGGCGCGCGTCGTCGTCGAGGAGCCGCCCGCGTGGCTGGTCGCCGCGCTGCCGCTCGTCCTCTTCGCCGCGCTCTGCCTGCGCGCCCGTCGCCGGCTCGCGCTCGCCCCCGTCGCGCGCCTGCTCGACCGGCGGCTGGGATTGGCGGAGACGGTCGGGACGGCGTGGGAGCTGGCGAAGCGAAGCGCTCCTGCCGCCGGCTCGCTCGCCGACCGGGTCGTCGCCGACGGCGGGCGGCTGGTGTGGTCGGCGCGCGAGCGCGCGCAGGTGCGCCCGCGGCCGGCGCGCGGCGAGTGGACCGCGCTCGCCGCGGCCGTCGCCGTGCTCGCGGCGCTGGTCGCGATCGGCCCGTCCGGCGGCGACCCGCGCGACGGCGCCGAGACGACCCGCGCCGACGCTGACGACGCCCGCGCCGTCAGACCCGACGATCCCGCGCGCAGAACGACCGGCGCGACCGTCACGACGCCCGTCGCAGCGGCCCCGCCCGCGACGAGCCCCCTCCCCACCGGCGCCCGCCGCCCCTCCACCACGCCCGGCCAGAGCGGCGCCCCGGCGACGGCCGGCAGAGCGGACGCGGCGACGAGGATCGCCGTCCGCCGCCAGCCGACGCGCGCGGCGAGCGGCGCCGCCGGGGCAGGCGGCGGCAGAAGCGGCGGCACCGCTGCCGCCGGCACCGGCAGATCGGGCGCGGCCGGCGACGCCGTGGGGAGACGCGAGCAGACAGGATCCGCCGCGCCGGCCGCGAGCCTGCCGCCACCGAGCCAGGTGAAGGAGTTCTCCGCGCAGGGCCGCAGAGCGACCAGCCCGGTCGCGTCCGGATCCCCCGCGCAGGCGACCGGCGCTCCCACCGCCGGCGAGCGCGGCGCCGCCCGCAGCGGCACGCGCGGCGCGGGCAGACAGGCCGGTCGGCTCGGCGGCGAGGCGAACGGACGCAGCGAGACCGGCGCGCGCCGGCTGCCGCTGAGACTGCTGGCGACCAGCGGCGGCCGGCAGCAGGGCAGCGGCGCCGGCAGAGCGGGAACGGGTGGCAGAGGCCGCGGCAGCGCCCGCGTGCAGAGCGGTTCGACGGCCGGCGGCGACATGGCGAGCGGCCCGGTCGAGCTGCCGTTCGTGCCGACGACGATGAACGCCGTTCCGGCATACCTGCGCTCGCTCGTCGCGACCTACTTCCCGTGACCCTCCTCACGCCCTGGTTCCTCGCCGGGCTGCTGGCGCTCGCGCCGCTGCTGGCGCTGCATCTGCGCCGTCGCCGCCGTCGCGAGGAGGTCGCGAGCCTGCTGCTGTGGCGCGAGCTGCCGGCCGCCGCGTCCGGCCGTCGCCGCGCGGCGCTCGTGCCGTCGCTGCTGCTCCTGCTGCAGGCGCTGATCG
>DATIOB010000695.1:0-3070 GCA_035473605.1 Conexibacter sp. | reverse complement strand
GGCCGGGCGCAGGGCCTCGCTGCTACTCGACCGACTGGCGCCCGAGCAGCGCCGGGACCGTCATCAGGACGATCTTGAAGTCGAGCCAGAGGCTCCAGTTCTCGATGTAGTAGTTGTCCCACTCGACGCGGTCGGCGAGCGAGGTCTGCCCCCGCAGCCCCTGCACCTGGGCCCAGCCGGTGAGGCCGGACTTGACCCGGTGACGGTCGCCGTAGCGATAGACGTGCTGCTCGAAGGAGCGCGCGAAGCGGGTCCGCTCCGGCCGCGGGCCGACGAGCGACATCTCGCCTCTCAGCACGTTGACGAGCTGCGGCAGCTCGTCGAGCGAGGTGCGCCGCAGGAACTCGCCGACGCGTGTGCGGCGGTCGACGCCTTCGACGCCGCCGGGGGCCATGCCGCCCTGTGGGACGAAGTCGTCGGTCGACTCCGCGACCCGCATCGAGCGGAACTTGAGCATGTCGAACTCGCGCCCGTCGAGGCCGACGCGGCGCTGGCGGTAGAAGATCGGGCCGGGGGAGCTGAAGCGGACGGCGAGCGCGAGCATCCCCAGCAGCGGTGAGATCGCGAGCAGGCCGAGCCCGCCGAGGAAGCGGTCGAGCGCGTACTTGAAGGCGAACTGCCAGCCCTTCGGGTCGACCGTCGCGGCGCGCAGCAGCGGCACGCCGCCGAGGTGCTCGACCTCGACGCGGTTGTTGACCTCTTCGAACAGGCGCGGCACGACGACGACCTCGACGCCCAGCTCGCGGCAGCGCCGGATCAGGTTGAGCATCACGGCGTGGGGGGCGGTCGAGAAGGTCACGATCACCTGCTCGACGTTGTACCGCTGCACGACTTCCTGCAGATCCCAGCTGGCGCCGAGGACCGGCAGGCCGTCTCTCTCCTCGGTGTTGTCGATCAGCGGCTCCTTGTCGAGGAAGCCTATGGGCCGCAGACCCAGCTCCGGGCGGGCGACGAGCCGCTGCGCGATCAGGTGGCCGACGCTGCCGGAGCCGACGATCAGGGTGTTGAGCCCGGTCTCGCCGCGCCGCAGCGCACGGGCGCGGTCGAAGGTGATGCCGAGCCGGCCGGCGCCGAGGAAGACGAGCGCGAAGGCCCACAGACGCAGCGTCTGCTGGGCTATCTGCGGCTCGTTGTCGATGATCGCGTGGCTGAAGGTCAACACCATCGCGGCGATCGAGGTCGCGGCGAAGATGCGCGCGATCGTGTCGACCGGCGACTGGTGCAGCCGCAGGCCGTAGAAGCCGCGCGCCTCGAGGATCAGCAGCGTCAGCAGTGCGTAGCCGGCACCCCAGAGGAAGTCCGAGGTGGTCGTCGCGCCCGGCGAGGCGAGGACCGCCGTCGTGATGGCGAGCATCAGCATCGCCGAGTCGGCGATCCGGTAGGTCCGCACGCGCTTCTGGCGGATCAATTTACGACGGTGCGTCGCATCGACTGCAGGAGCCGGTTGGGCAAGTGCGTCGCGAAGCTGTTCGGCGATGGTAGTGGCCACGGACCTCTGAGAAGCTCTTCGGCAGAAACGCGTGGAAGGTTGAGTCGGATCACCGGTTGATGGCGGATGTGCGCGCACGGAGCGGCGTGGGCACCCGCGGCACGGCCGAGACGGCCGGGTGTGCGGGCGCGGAGAAGCGGCGGGGCCGACGTGCCGGTCGCACGTCGCCCCCACTCGCTCAGATCCGTCGCTTCCGGCGGCTACTGCTCCGACCGGTCGCTTCAGTCCTGCGGAATCAGCTCAGCGGCCGCGCGAAGCGGCGCAGACCGACACCGACGCCGACGAGCGCAATGCCGCCGATCGCCAGGAGGCCGAGGTCGAGCCCTGTGAAGGGCAGGGTGCTCTCCGAAGAGGCCACCTGCACCTGGGCGGGAGCCGGAGTGTTGGCACCGCCACCGGCGTTGCCTCCACCACCCTGCTCAACGGCCCCGAGGATTCCGCCACCGTTTCCTCCGTATGCGTCGCCCGTGGCGCTGGCCCCATATGCGGGGGCAGTCGCGGTGAGGGCGACGGCGACAACAGCCAAGATCAAGGCCAGTCGCTTCATCGAACCAATCCTTCCCATCCTTGTATTGGCCGGTCCGAAGCGCCTGTTGCGCCTCAAACCTACTTATTGCTTGCGTTAGTGGCGAATTGCGCCTCAAAGTAGCACGGTCGCGCCGCCGCTACAACCACCGTGCCGGGCTCATACCGCCTCGCTACGCCACGGAAGGGGCCGTCAGGGAGTGCCGGTCAGATCCTGAACATCCTGCCGGAGTCTCGTGAACGCCTCCGTGTACGAGAGCGGATCGCCCCCGTCCAGCCGCGTCAGAGCCTCCCCGACAAGCGGTTCAGCCGGGCTCAACGCGCGGGCGCGCGTGAGGTCGTCGCGCGCTGCCGCGCGGTCGCCGAGCGCCGTCTCCGCGAGCGCGCGGCCGAAATGCGAGAACCAGTCGCCGGGGTCGCGCGCGATCGCCTCGTCGAAGCGGGCGCGGGCCGCTCTCGGCCGTCCCAGCTCCAGCTCGATCACGCCGGCGGTCAGCGACGCTCTGGCGCTGAGCGGGTTCAGCGACGCCGCCCGGTCGAGGCGCGCGAGCGCGTCGCCGGGGTCGTCGACCCAGCTGGCGGCGGCGTCGATCGTCTCGCGCTCGGCGGCGAACGGCAGCGCGATCGCCAGCAGCGCGGCGAGCGCCGCGACGGCGCCGAGCGCCGCGGCCGCGAGCGCGGCGGGACGGCGGAGGCCGTGCCCTGGCGGCGTCGCCACGGCTGCGTCGTCCGGGGGCGTCGCCGGGGCCGGGTCCGGGCGACGAGGCCGCGCCAGCGCCGTCGCGAGGCCGGCGAAGGCGAAGGCCGGTCCGCTCAGCGCCGGGATCTCCCAGAACCAGTCGATCGAGCCGTGCACGAACCAGACGACGAGCGGCAGCAGCGCGATCGCGGCGGTCGCCGCCAGCTGCGCCGCCATCCGCGGGCGCCTGCGCAGCACCGCGGTCAGCGCGGCGACCAGGAAGGTCGCGAACAGCAGCGTGCCGACGATCCCGGTGTGCGCCAGCAGCCGCAGCTGGAGGCTGTGCGTCCAGCGCGGCTGCTCGTCGCTGCGGCGCT
>DATIOB010000694.1:0-3471 GCA_035473605.1 Conexibacter sp. | reverse complement strand
AGTCGAGCTTGATCCACAGCTCGGCCTCCGGCCCGACGCCGCGACCGCCCTCCCCCGCCGGCCATGACGGCACCAGCCAGCCGGCGTCGTAGGCGTCGCGCTGGTAGGCGGAGCGCCACGCGAGGTCGAGGCGGGGATCGTCGGTGCGGTGCTCGGGCGCGGTCAGCCACGCCTCCAGCCAGGCGCCGGCCTCCGCCCGCACCGCCGCGTCGGCCTCGTTCGGTCTCAGGTCCATCTCATCCCTCCCGCATCCGCATCCAGGCGAGCGAGCGCAGCCGCGCGCCGCCGTCGACCTCGAGCGAGACGCCGTTGACGTAGCCGGCCGCCGGCGAGAGCAGGAAGAGCGCGGCGTTCGCCTGGTCCTCCGCGCGCCCGACGCGCCCCATCGGATTGGCCTCCCACGCCTCGGCGTCGGCGCCGCCTGCGGCGTTGACGTGCGGCGCGGTGCGCGGCGTCAGCGTCCAGTCGGGCAGCACGGCGTTGGCGCGGATGCCGCCGGGCCGCAGCGCCGCCTGCGCGCGCATGTAGCCGTCGATCGCGCTCTTGGCGACCGTGTACCAGGGCACGCCGGCGCCGTAGCGCGGCCCCTGCACGGAGGAGAAGTAGACGACGGCGCGCTCGGGCACGTCGACCGCCTCCAGCCAGCTCTCGGTCGGCACGCGCATGCAGTCGAGCGCGAGCGTGACGCCGTCGCTGAAGTCGCGTCTGAGGAAGCTCGGCGGGCCCGCGACCGCCGCCAGCAGCCGCGCCGGTCCCAGCTCCGCGACGGTGCGCCGCCACGCGTCGTCGCAGCCGGCGCGGTCGGCGGCGTCGACCGCGAGCGCGAGCGCGCGGCCGCCGCCGGCCTCGATCTCCCGCGCGCAGGCGCGCGCCGCGTCGCCGTCGAGATCCCACGCGGCGACGCTCAGCCCGACCGCGGCGGCCCGCAGCGCGAGCGCGCGGCCGATGCCGCTGCCGGCGCCGGCGACGACGAGCGGCTCGCCGGCCTCGAAGCCGAGGAAGTCGCTCACGCGGTCGCCCCGGAGCCGACGTGGCGCTCGACCAGCTCGTGCTTCTTGACCTTGCCGAACGGCGTCGTCGGCAGCGCGTCGATGCGGGTCCAGCCGGTCGGCGTCTTCTGCTTCGCCAGCCCCTGGCCCTGGACGAACTCGGCGAGCGCCGCCGCGGCCGGCAGCTCGGCGCCGTCGGTCAGCACGACGAAGGCGACCGGGACCTCGCCGTAACGGTCGCTGGGCACCGGCACGACCGCCGCCTGACGCACGGCCGGGTGGCGGCAGATGATGTCCTCCATCTCGCGCGCGGAGAACTTCTCGCCGCCGCGGTTGATGATGTCCTTGATGCGGCCCAGGATCCGCAGGCAGCCGTCGCCGTCGACGGCGCCGATGTCGCCGGTCGAGAACCAGCCCTCGACCGGGTCGAGCACGCCCACGTTGTCCTCGGGGCCGATGTAGGCGAGCATCCGCTCCGGCCCGCGCACGCGGATCTCGCCGGGGACGCCGGGCGCCAGCACGCGGCCCTCCTCGTCGACGCAGCTGATCTCGGTGCCGGGCGCGATCGGGCCGTCGGTGTCGCGCCGGACCTCGATCGGCATGCCGCGGTTGGGGATCGTCGCGCTGAGGTGCTCGGTCATCCCGTAGCAGCGGAAGGCGCCGACGCCGACCGCCTCGGCGCGCTCGATCAGGCTCGGCGGGACCGCCGCGCCGCCGACGGAGTACTGCCGCAGCGCCGTCGTGCGCTCGCCGCGGCCCTCGTACTGGCTGACGATCTCCTCCAGGAAGGTCGGCGTGCCCGACGACAGCACGCACTGCTCGCGCTCGATCAGCGGCACGGCCTGCTCGGGATCCCAGATGTCCATCAGCGCGACCGAGGCGCCGGCGCTGAACGGCACCGTCAGGCCGACCGTCAGCCCGGTCAGGTGGGCCAGCGGCGCCGGCATGAAGGTGCGGTCCTGCCACGCCAGCCCCCACACGTCGCGCATCTGGCGCGTCTCGGCGACGAGCCCGCGATGGTCGACGACGACGCCCTTGGCGCCGGCGGTCGTGCCCGAGGTGTAGGCGACGACGCAGGGGTCGCCGGGCGCGACGCCCTCCGCGAACGGCGCGGCGCGACCGACGAGCTGGTCCTCCAGCGGCGTCCAGCGGCGGTCGCCGCCGCGCACGCCGACGCGCAGCCGCGGCTCGTGGCCCAGCTCGGCGAGGACGGAGTCGAGCATCTCCTGATGCTCCTGGCGGCGGAAGCGCGCCGGCGCGACGACGACGGCCGGGCGCAGGTCGGCGAAGATCTGGCGCAGCTCGTGCTCGCGGTAGATCATCAGCACGGGGTTGTTGACCGCGCCGACCCGCCACGTGGCCAGCGCGACGACGAGCGCCTCCCACCAGTTCGGCACCTGCCACGAGACGACGTCGCCGCGCCCCACGCCGGCGGCGCGGAAGGCGGCGGCGAGCGACCCGGCCTGCACGACCAGCTCGCCGCAGGTGATCCGCCGCTCGCCGTCGATGACCGCGACGCGCCCGGGCGTCTGCGCCAGGCGCGCGAAGATCAGCGGCCCGACGAGCGCGTCGGTGTGGTAGCCGACGCGCCGCCACTCCTCCAGCAGCTCCTGCGGCTGTTGATAGCGAGCGAACAGCTCTTCGCTCAGTCCGACACTCATGGACGCTCTCCTCACGACCGTGATCTCTCTCTGACGCCAGCGCCGGCGCGATCGAGGTGACGTGCGATCACCATGCGCTGGATCTGGTTGGTGCCCTCGAAGATCTGCATCACCTTCGCCTCGCGCATCAGCCGCTCGACCGGGAACTCCTTGGTGTACCCGGCGCCGCCGAGCACCTGCACGGCATCGGTCGTGACGCGCATCGCGGCGTCGGTCGCGACCAGCTTGGCGATCGACGCCTGGCGCGCGTACGGCAGCCCGCGGTCGCGGCGGCGCGCGGCGGCGAGCGTCGTCGCGCGCGCCGACTCGACCGCGGCGGCCATGTCGGCGAGCAGGAAGGCGAGGCCCTGGTGGCGGATGATCGGCTGCCCGAAGGTCTCGCGCTCGCGCGCGTACGCGACGCTGTGGTCGAGCGCGGCCTGGGCGACCCCGACGGCGACCGCCGCGATCCCGAGCCGGCCGCTGTCGAGCGCCGCGAGCGCGATCGCGAGCCCGTCGCCCTCGTCGCCGACGCGGCGGTCGGCGCTCACGCGCAGGTCGTCGCAGTCGATCGTCGAGGTGCGCGAGCCGGTCAGCCCCATCTTGCTCTCCGGCGGCTGCGCCGAGAGGCCGTCGGCGTCCGCGGGGACGAGGAAGCAGCTGATGCCGCGGGTGCGGTCGTCGCTCGTGCGCGCGAACAGCGTGTAGAAGTCGGCCTCGCCACCGTGGGTGACCCACGCCTTCGAGCCGTTGAGGCGGTAGCCGTCGCGCTCGCGCACGGCGCGCGCCCGCATCGCGGCGGGGTCGGAGCCGGCATGCGCCTCCGAGAGGCAGTAGGCGCC
>DATIOB010000693.1:0-3556 GCA_035473605.1 Conexibacter sp. | reverse complement strand
GTTGAAGGCCGCCAGCCGGGGCCCGGCGATCTCCAGCGCGGCGGTCACCGCGCGGTCGGCGTGGCCGGGCTGCTCCAGCGGCGCGCCGAAGACGGCCATCACGCCGTCGCCCTGGTAGGAGACGACCGTCCCGCCGCGGTCGAGCACCGCGCCGCTGACCAGCTCCAGGTAGCGGTTCAGGAGCGCGATCACCTGCTCGGCCTCGAGCCGCTCCGACAGCGTCGTGAAGCCGCGCAGGTCGCAGAACAGCACCGTCGCCTCGACGCGGCGGCTGTCGAGCGGCTGGTCGCGCGTCAGCAGCTCGCTCGCGACGGCGGGCGCGACGAACCGCTCCAGTTCGGTCCGCAGCCGCCGCTGTGCGCGCACCTCGACGGCGTAGGTCAGCGCGACGGCGCCGGTCGTCCCGAACAGCAGCGCCAGCAGCGGCCCCGCGAGCGGCACGATCGTGCCGCCGGCGAAGGCGAGCTGCGCGCCGCCGAGCAGCGCCGCGGCGCCGAGCGCGCCGGCGCCGAGCGCGCGCAGCAGCGCGAGCATCGGGCGGCCCGCCGGGATCGTCGCCAGCGGCGCGAGGAGGCCGCAGGCGAGCAGCAGCAGCACGCCGACGGCGCCGGGCGCCTCGCGCAGCGGATAGTCGTCGAGGATCGTCTGGATCGCGTTGGCGTTGATCTCGGCGCCGCTCGTCTGGCCGCCGAACGGCGTCGGATGGAAATCCTGCAGCGCCTGCGCGGTCGCGCCGACGACGACGACCTTCCCGCGCACCAGCGCCGGATCGACCTCGCCGCGCAGCAGGTCGAGGAAGGCGACGTGCTCGACCGTGTCCTGCGGGCCGGCGTAGTCGACCGGTCGCTCGGGCGCGGCCGGCGAGCCGCCGGCGGCGAGCGCGGCGAAGTGGGGGAGGCCGTGGAAGCTGCCGCTCATCCGCCGCCAGACGCCGTCCTCGTCGACCGGGAAGAGCGTCTGGCCGATGCGCCCCTCGGCCGCGCGCACCAGCTCGGGCATCAACAGCGGTCTGCCGTCCTCGAACAGATCGGCGACGCCGAAGACGACGCGCGGGTCAGCGGCGGCGCGCAGCAGGGCGCGGTCGTCGGCGGGGCGCGGCGACGGCTCGCTGAACTGCACGTCGTAGGCGACCGTTCTGGCGCCGGCGGCCAGCAGCGCGTCGATCGCGCGCGCGTGCAGCCGGCGCGGGAAGGGAAAGCCGAGACGGTTGTAGGCGGCGTCGTCGATCTCGACGATCAGCAGATCGGGCGGGGGACCGTCGCTGCCGCGCACGGCGAAGCGCTCGTCGACGGTGAGCGCTTCGAAGCGATCGAGCGCGCCGGTCGCCGCGATCCCGCCCGCGAGCGCAGTCGCGAGCAGGCCGACGATCAGCGCACGCACCGGCCGGCTGAACATCGCGTGAGTGTCGCGCATTCGACACAACACGTGCGCGGTCTGCGACAGTGCGCACAGGCGCCGCACGCCAGGATCTGGACTCATGACCCGCTCCCACCGCGCATCCGTCCTCGCGCTCGCCCTGCTGGCGGCGCTGCTCGGCGTCGTCGCCCCGGCGCTCGCGGCCGACCGCATCGACACCGTCGCCGGCAGCGGCACGGGCGGATTCGGCGGGGACGCCGGCTTCGCGACGAGAGCGCTGCTGACCTCGCCCTCGGCGCTGGCGCCGCTCGGCGAGGGCTACCTGATCGCCGACACCTCCAACAACCGCATCCGCAGAGTCGACGCCGCCGGCGTGATCACGACGATCGCCGGCGCCGGCCCCTGCTGCGGGACGACCGAGCCGTTCTTCGGCAACGGGATCGCCGCGACCGATCCGACGGTGCGGCTCAACCAGCCGCGCGGGGTCGCGGTCGCCGCCGACGGCGGCGTGCTGATCGCCGACACCGGCAACCACCGCATCCGCCGCGTCAGCCCCGCCGGGATCATCACGACCGTCGCCGGCACCGGCACGGCCGGCTTCGGGACCGGCGACAACGCGACCACGGTCAACCTGAGATTCCCGGGCGACGTCGCGGCGCTGCCCGACGGCGGCTTCCTGATCGCCGACACCGGCAACAACCGGATCGCGCGCGTGCTGCCGGGCGGGCTGCTGACCACCGTCGCGGGCCTGCCCTCCAACACGCTGCTCGGCGACGGCGGGGCGGCGACCGCGGCCGGGCTCAACGCGCCCGCGCGCGTCGTCCCGCTCAGCGGCGGCGGCTACCTGATCGCCGACAGCGGCAACAACCGCATCCGCCGCGTCGACACCGGCGGCACGATCACGACCGTCGCCGGCTCGGCGGCGACCGGCTTCTCCGGCGACGGCGGACCGGCGACGGCGGCGGCGCTCAACCAGCCGGAGGGCGTCGCCGTCCGCGACGACGGCTCGCTCGTGATCGCCGACTCGACCAACGAGCGGATCCGCGAGGTCGCCGCCAACGGGATCATCAGCACGATCGCCGGCACCGGCACGCTCGGCTTCAGCGGCGACGGCGGGCTGCCGACCGCCGCGCAGCTGTCGCATCCGCGCGCGGTCCTGCTCGACGGAACGCGCGTCCGCATCGCTGACTCCTTCAACCATCGCGTGCGCGCGATCACGCCCGAGCCGACGAGAGCGCCGGATCCGGTCACGCCGCCCGACACGACGCCGCCGAGAGCGGTCCCACCGGGCGTCGCGCCGCCGGTCCGCGGCCGCAGCACGGTCGTCGCCCCGGTCTCCGGGACGGTCCTGATCCGCCTGCCGGGATCGGGCCGCTTCGTCACGCTCGACGCGCTCTCCAACATCCCGCTCGGCGCGGAGCTGGACGCCCGCGGCGGCCGCGTCTCGCTGCAGTTCACGACGACCGGCACCGGCCGCACGGCGAGCGCGGTCGCCGGCGGCGGGCGCTTCGTCGTGCGCCAGAGCGGCCCGCTCGACCGCGGTCAGCTGCCCGGCACGCTGCTGCTGTCGGGCCCGCTGGAGGGCTGCACGCCGGTCGTGCGGCGGGCGCGCTCGCGCGCGTCGGGCGCGGCCGCGGCACCGCGCGCCAGCAGCGCGGCGAAGCGCAAGCGCGCCAAGGGCAAGCGCGGCAAGGGCCGCCGGGTCGACGTCGAGGCCGAGGGGCGGATCCGCACCCAGGGCAGATACGGCGCCGCGATCGTGCGCGGGACGCGCTGGACGATCGTCGACCGCTGCGCGAGCGACCCGCGCCCCGGCACCTTCGTGCGCGTCCGCCGCGGCAAGGTCGCGGTGACCGCGTTCAGACTGCGCAGAACGGTGCTCGTGCGCGCCGGCAGAAGCTTCCTCGCGCCGGCAAGAGCGCGCAGACGCTAGGCGACCGCGCGACGCGGCTGCGACACCGCGCGAGCAGCGGAGACTTTTGTACCGCTGCGGTACGAAACTCGCCGCTGCTCAGCCGAACCCGCGCGCCCGCCGCTCCAGCGCGGCGGCGTCGAGCACGGTCGTGCGGCCGCGTCTCAGCTCCAGCGCGCCGTGCTCCTGCTCCTCGCGCAGCACCTTGTTGACGGTCGCGCGCGAGGTGCCGGCCAGCGACGCCAGCTCCTCCTGCGTCAGCGGCACGCTCGCCCCGCCGGCCGCGTC
>DATIOB010000692.1:0-2562 GCA_035473605.1 Conexibacter sp. | reverse complement strand
CTCCCTGTCACAGTGGCGGCAGTGATGCTCGGCGCGGTTGCGCTGGCCTTCGCGCTGCACCAGGCGGCACGTCGCGGCCGTGAGCCGCGCGGACCGGTCGCGCTGGAGCGGGTCGCGCGCGCGGTCGTCGACGCCTACGTCGCGCTCGGCGAGATCACGCCGCGCGCGGCGGCCAGCCTGACCTTCGCGCCGCGGCTCGGCGGGCGCGTCCGCTGCGCGCTCAGCGACGGCAGCGCGGCGGAGAACCGCGCCTTCGCGAGCGCGCTGGAGGAGGCGCTCGGCTCAGCCGCCGGCCATCGCTACCTCGTCAGCCGCGCGCTCGTGGCGCCCGCGGGAGCGGCCCCACGCCGTCTCGCCCGCGCGCTCGGCGGCCGCGAACGTGCCGACGAGCACTGGCATCCGGTCCCGAGCGACCTCGGCCGCAACCGCGGCCGCGCCGACGCCTACCTGGCCGCCTGGCGGCAGTGGGTCTCACCGGAGGGCGAGCTGCGCTATACGGTCGGCAGCGAGGAGGGCCGCCAGCTGCTGCTCGAAGCGACCGCCGAGCCGAGCGGCCACACGGCCAGCCACCGCACGTTGTGGGTGTGAGCAGCGGAGAGTTTCGTACCGAGGCGGTACACAACTCGCCGCTGCTCGAAGCGGGCTGAGGCGGAAGCGACGCCTCAGGCCGTGCGCGGGCCGGGCGGCGGGTCGGTCGGGCGCATGCGGCGGCGGGCGTCCTCGGCGGCGCGGCGGGCGGGGCGGCGCTGGGCCAGCTCGTCGGTGGCGGGCGGCGCGGCCGTCGCGACCGGGCCGGTCGGCCCGAGCGGCGCCGCGCTGCCGCGCACCTTGCGGGCACGCTCGATCGCGGCGGTGATCTCTGCGGAGCGGCCGCCGGCGTTCCGGCTCCAGCTCTCCGGCATCTCGCGGTCAGTCGACATGGGCACGGAATCGGCATGTGGGGGCGAAAGCTTGAATCCGGCGCGACAGCCGTCGAATGCGCGATGCTTGCGCGATGCGCAACGGATCGCTCCACCGAATCGGCCGGCTCGCGTCGGTGACGCTGCTCGACGCGATCCTGCTGCTCGTCCTCGCCGCCGTGATGCCCGGCTTCAGCACGGACGGCTTCGGCGCCGCGCTGGCGCTCGCGGTCCTGCTCGGGCTCGCCAACGCGCTCGTGTGGCCGCTGATGATCCGCTTCGCCCTCCCGTTCACCGTCGCGACGCTCGGCCTCGGCGCGCTCGTGCTCAACGGCGCCGTGCTGCTGGCGATCGCGGAGATCGACTACGGCGTCCACGTCAGAGGGCTCGGCTCGGCGATCGTCGTGACGCTCGCGCTGACGGTCCTCTCGGCCGCCTCCAACGCGATCCTCGCGCTCGACAGCGGCGACCTCTGGTACCGCCACGTCGTGATCCGGCAGCTGAAGCGGACCAAGCTCGCGGTCGAGAGCGAGACGCCGGGGATCCTCTTCCTCGAGATCGACGGGCTCGCGCACGAGGTGCTGCGGCGCGCCCTGCGCGACGGCAACGCGCCGGCGCTCGCGCGCTGGGTCCACGACGGCACGCACCGGCTGCAGCGCTGGGAGACCGACTGGTCGTCGCAGACCGGCGCCTGCCAGGCCGGGATCCTGCACGGCGACAACCACGACATGCCCGCCTTCCGCTGGTGGGAGAAGGACCGCGGCAGGGCGATCGTCACCAACCACCCGCGCGACGCGGCAGAGCTGGAGAGACGCCACTCCGACGGCCGCGGCCTGCTGCACGCCGACGGCGCCAGCCGCGCGAACATCCTCTCCGGCGACGCGCCCCACTCGATGCTGACGATGAGCACGGTGCTCGACCGCAAGCGCCAGGGGAGGCTCGGGCAGGACTACTTCGCCTACTTCGCCAGCCCCTACGGCGTCGCGCTGACCTTCATGCGCTGCCTCGGCGAGATCGTCTCCGAGAAGGCCTCCGCGATCCAGCAGAAGCGCCGAGACGTGCGCCCGCGGATCGACCGCGGCGGCTCCTACCCGCTGATGCGCGCCTTCGGCACCGTGATCCAGCTCGACCTCCAGGTCGCCGCCGTCACCGCCGACGTGCTCGCCGGCCGGCCGGTCGTCTACACGACCTTCCTCGCCTACGACGAGGTCGCGCACCACTCCGGCGTCGAGCGGCCGGACACGCTCGCGGTGCTGCGGCGCGTCGACCGCGCGATCGCACGGATCGCCAGCGCCGTCGAGCACGCCCCGCGCCCGTACGAGCTGGTCGTGCTCGCCGACCACGGCCAGAGCCAGGGCGCGACCTTCCTGCAACGCTACGGCGAGTCGCTCGAACAGCTCGTCAGACGGGTCGTCGCGAACGGGGACGGGAGCGGGAACGGCGGCGCGGGCAAGATCGCCGCCGCGACCGCCGAGTCCGACGAGAGCCGCGGCCAGCTGCGCGCCGGCATCGCCGAGCTGGGGTCGCGCCCCGGCGTCACCGGCCGCGCCGCGAAGGCGATCGCCGACAGACAGGAGAAGGCGCAGCTGCCGCCCGGCGAGGCGCCGCCGGAGATCGCGGTGATGGCCTCCGGCAACCTCGGCCTGATCTCGTTCCCGCGCGA
>DATIOB010000691.1:0-8609 GCA_035473605.1 Conexibacter sp. | reverse complement strand
GGGACGGTGACGAGAGCCGTCGCCGCGAAGAAGGCGAAGATCGCCTCCTCGTCGCTGACGCGCAAGCCGCGCGGCAAGGCTTGGGTGACGATCCGCGTCAACGGCGTCAAGAACGGCTCGGCGACCGTGAAGATCCGCGTGCTGGCACGCGGCGGGCGCACCGTCGGCCACGTCACGAAGGTCGTGCCGCTCAACCGCAAGGTGAAGATCGGCCTCGGCCGCCTGTCGAGCAGCGCCTACAAGGTGCGCGTCACGCTCGGCTGACCACGGCCTGACGCAGCGACGGCAGCACGGGCGGGCGCCAGGGACGGCGCCCGCTCAGCCGTCGTAGACGTCCTCGACGAAGCGCGAGAGCTGGTGGGCGGCGGCGCGGACCGAGCGGATCGCGTGGTCGTAGTCCATCCGCAGCGGCCCGATCACCGAGACGGTGCCGAGGCTCTGGCGCGGCAGCCCGTAGCTGGCCGCCACCAGCGCCAGCGAGCGCAGCGCCGGCGCCTCGTTCTCGCGCCCGATGCGGACGTAGACGTCGCGCTCCACCAGCGCGGCGCTCAGGACGCCGAGCAGCGAGACGCGCCGCTCCAGCATCGTCATCACGTCGTTGAGCTGCGTCACGTCCTGGAAGCCGAAGTCGCTCACCAGGCGCGCGGCGCCATCGACGTAGAGCGTGTCCTCGGTGGTGTCGGCCAGCTCTGTGAAGACCGGCGATATCGCGTCGAGGAAGCCGCGCTCGCGGACGCCGAGCGTCGGGTCGAGCAGCCGCTGGTGCAGCTTGCGCGCGCCCAGCCCCATCCCGACGAGCTGCTCGTTGAGGAAGCTCGCGCCCCAGTCGGCGAGCCCGGGGTCGACCGGCTGGTCGAAGGTGAAGACGCGCTTGGTGACGCCGCCGGTGGACGTGATCACGACGACCATCAGCACCTGCGGCTGCAGCAGCAGCACCTCGATGTGGCGGATCGTCGCCGTCTCGATCGGCGGCGCCGAGACGATCGCCAGCAGGTTCGTGACCTGTGACAGCGTCGCGGTCGTGACGCGCATCGCCTCGTCGACCTCGTGGCGCACGAGCGTCAGCGCCAGCGGCGGCGCCGCGACGACGGCGGTCGGCGCCGGCTGGCTCAGCAGGCGGTCGACGTAGTAGCGGTAGCCGGCGTCGGTCGGGACGCGGCCGGCCGAGGTGTGCGGGTGCGCGAGCAGCCCGTGCTCCTCCAGCATCGCCAGCTCGTTGCGGATCGTCGACGGGCCCCATTCGACGCCGGCGGCGATCGCCTTGGAGCCGACCGGCTGGCCGGCTTCGAGGTATCCCTCGACGACCTTGCCGAGCAGCAGCTCCTGTCGCGGGGTGAGCATTCCCTCATTCTAGGTCGCCCCTCGCCCGGAACGCGCACGCCTCTCCCGAACCGGAGCGCGTCTACCTGCCAGAAAGTGCTGATTGCTCAAGGATTGTTTTTGACCACCCGAAAACAAGGTCAACGGGCAGGGGTATGCCTGGATGCCACGGACTGGAGGGTCCGCTGTGAGGCGAACGCTTGGGAGAGCGTGCCGGACGGTCGCGGCGACTGTGGGAGCGGTCGCACTGCTGGGGACGACGAGCGCCATCGCGGCGACGAGAAGCTGGGAGCCGCACCCCGAGGGTGCGCGCACCTTCATCAGCGGACCAGCCGGCTGGACGGCGATCACGACGCAGGGCGGCGGGGTGACCTGCGGCGGGATGCTCGCGATCCCCGGCGTCACGTGCCCGCAGGTGACCGCCGGCTGGGAGGCCGGGGGTCACCTGCGGACGTCGCTGAGAACGGCGCTCGGGCTGCTGTCGAGCACGACCGTCGACTGGACCAGCCCGTCGTTCACGCCCGCGCAGCGACCGGACGTCGCCGCGCTGAGCTTCGCGCTGCGCGCCGCCTCCGGCTCGCTGCTGAACCTCGGCGGCGCGACCGTCGCCGCCGACCTCGTCGAGCTGAGCGGCGGCGGCGCCGTGACGTCGCTGCTGTCCGCGAGCGCGATCGCGCCCTCGGCGAGCTTCAACGCCTACGGCGGCCCGGTCTCGCCGGCGCTGCTGACGCCGGGCAGAACCTATGCGCTGCGGCTGCGGCTGGTCGTCGCGACGCCGCTGGCGGCGGCGGTCGCGGGCTCGATCGACCTCGACGACGTCGCGCTGGAGCTGGTCGACCTGGCGCCGCCGAGCGACCTCGGCGCGACCGTCTCGGCCGACACCGTCGGCGTGCGCGTCCACGGATCCGTCGACCCGCACGGCCAGCCGACGACGGTCCGAGTCGACTACGGCCCGACCAGCGCCTACGGCTCGACCACCAGCGCGACCGTCTCCGGCAGCGGCCCGCAGGCATTCTCGCTGCCGCTCGCCGGCCTCAGAGCTGCGACCAGATACCGCTTCCGCGTCACCGCGACCAGCCCCGACGGGTCCGTCTCGACCGCCGACGCCGGCTTCGCAGCACCCGCCGAGCCGGCCGCCGACGGCGCGCCGATGCTCGTCGGCGCCTCCACCAGCCGCCAGCGGATCGCCGTCTTCGACCTCGACGCGGCCGTCACCGGCGCGCTCGTCGAGGTGCTCGACGCCGCAGGCACGACCGTGCTCGGCTCGTTCCCCGATGCCGACCTCGACGGCTCGGCGACGATCGCGCTGCCGGTCGCCGCCGGCAGCTACCGCGTCCGCGTCGTGCGCACGCGCGGCGGCGTGCCGGTCCCGAGCGCGTCGGTCGAGGCGCTCTACGCCTCCGACAGAGCGCCGCCGGACGCCGGCGGCGTGCTCGTCGTCGTCGTGCCGTGGTCCTCGGCGCAGCGGACGCGCACGGTCACGGTGATCGGCAGACCGGCCGACGCCGTCTCGGCGCAGCTGCGGCTGCTCGACGCCGCGGAGGCGCCGCTCGGCGCCCCGGTCGCGCTCGGCGCCGACGGCAGCGGGTCGCTCACGCTGCCCGACAGAGCCGGCAGCTACCGCGTGCGCGCGAGCTTCTTCGACCTCGCCGGCAACGAGTCGACGGCGCGCAGCCTCCAGCTCGTGCTGACGGCGCCGGCCGGCTCCGGCGAGCGACCGGCGAACCGCGAGCCCGACCCGGGCGGCGGCGGGACCGGCGACGGCAGCGGCGCCGATTCCGGCTCCGGTGGGAGCGGGAGCGGCGCCGGCGCCCAGCCGCCCGGCGGCGGCGCCGGCGCCACAAGCGCCACGACGATCGCCGGGATGCGCGCCGGCACCTCACTCGACGCCTATCCGCTGAAGGTCAGAACGCCGCGCTGCGCCGTGCGTCCCGGCAGCTCGATCCGCCCGGCGGCGCGCAACGGCATCTGCCCCGGGCGGCGCGTCGTCGGCAGCATCGCCGCGGTGCGGCGCACGGTCGGCGGCGGCAGGGTGACCGTGCGGGCCACGGTCCCGGGCGTGATCGGTGGCGCCGAGACGCTCCAGTTCGGCCTCACACAGCGCGGCGGCGCGAAGCTGCGCGCCGTGCGCTGGACGCTCGGCGGCCGAGCGCTGCCGACGCCGCTGCTGCCGGCCGCGCTGCTGCGCGCCGACGGCGGCGCGCAGACGCTCGCGGTGCGGCTGACGCCGCGCCGCGGGCCGGCGGTGACGGTGCGGATCAGCTTCCGGACGCGGGCGGTGTGACGACCTCGGCGACGCCGTTGCGGATGATCCGTGTCTCGCCCTGGCGCGCCTCCGCGGCGACGGTCGCGACGCCCGCCTCGACGGTCTTCACCCTGCTCGTCACGACGACCTCCTGCTCCAGCACGCCCTGGCCACGGAACTGGACCGACAGCGCTCTCAGGGCGGCGGGGTCGCCGGCGGCCTCGGTCTGCGCCCGCGCGACCTGCGCCATCGACCAGAGGCCGTGCAGGATCCGCCCCGGCAGCCCGACCGACATCGCGAACTCCTCGTCGATGTGGATCGGGTTGAAGTCGCCGGAGGCGCCGGCGTAGCGGACCGTCAGGAAGCGGTCCGGGGTGGTCTTGAGGGCGGGCAGCTCGGCACCCGGCTCGAATTCGGCGGACATCGTCACGCTCCTCGCACGAGCATCTTCCAGATGCCGGTCACGACGGGTTCGCCCGCCTCGTCCACGGTCACGACCTCGAAGTCGAAGAAGCCCATGCCGCTCTTCTCCGCGACCGACGCCACCGTCGTCGTCGTGGTCAGCTCCTCGCCGGCGACGACCAGCCGCTCCCAGCGGAACTCCTGGCCGCTGTGCAGCAGCATCGCGAAGTCGATCCCGACCTCGGGGTCGAACAGCGCCGGCATCACCGACGGCGACTGGTAGACGACAGCGAACATCGGCGGCGCGACGACGTCGGCGAAGCCGGCCGCGCGCGCCGCGGCGACGTCGAGGTGAAGCGGGTCGCTCTCCCCCACCGCGAGCGCGTACTCCTTGACCTTCTCGCGCCCGACGGCGTAGACGACCGGGGCGTATCGCTTCCCGATCGCGTCGGTGTTGGCTGGCACCAGGCTCCTCTCGTGCTGTGGGTTCAGATGATCGACGGGACCGCGCCGCCGTCGACCGACCAGGCCGCGCCGACGACGTTCGCCGCCCGCGCCGAGCAGAGGAAGACGATCGCGTCGGCGATCTCCTGCGGCTCGGCGAGGCTGCCGCGCGGCGTTCTCGCCGCGGCCGCCGCCAGCACCTGCTCGCGCGTGCGGCCGCGCGCGGCGGCCGCCTGGTCGGCGAGGCCGCCGGGCGCCATCCACAGCTCCGAGGTCGTCGGCCCCGGCGCGACGGCGTTGACGAGCACCCCTCTGGCCGCCCACGCCTCCGCATACGCGCGCGAGAGCGCGAGCTGCGCGCTCTTGGTGACCGAGTAGGCGACGTTCGTGGCCGACGAGCGCTTGCCCGAGGAGGAGGCGACGTTGACGATCCGGCCCCAGCCGCCCCGCGCCATCAGCGGCGCGGCGGCGCGCATCAGGCGGTCCGGCCCGCGCACGTTGAGCTGCCACTGCAGCTCCCAGTCCTCCTCGCTCAGCTCCCCGAGCGGGATGTTGGCGGAGGTGCCGGCGTTGTTGACGAGCACGTCGATCCCGCCGAGCCGCTTCTGCGCGGCGGCGACGATCGCCTCCGCGGCGACCGGGTCGGTGATGTCGGCGTCGAGGTCCGCGCCGCTGCGCGCGACCGTCAGCACGCGCGCGCCCTCAGCGGCGAGGGTTCTCGCGACGGCCCGGCCGATCCCTCTGGTGGCGCCGGTGACGACGCAGCGCTTCCCGCTCAGGCCGAGGTCCATCGCTGCATTGTCGCGCGCCGCCGCTCAGCCCGCGGTGACGTACGGCGAGCCGCCGAGCAGCTCGGCCAGCGTCGCCGTTCTCAGCCGCTTGCGTCTGAGGATCTCCAGCATCTCCGGGAGCGCCTCGGCCGTCGGCGGGTAGTTGAGGTGCAGCAGGATGATCGCGCCC
Source organism: Conexibacter sp. (assembly GCA_035473605.1). Taxonomy (GTDB): domain Bacteria; phylum Actinomycetota; class Thermoleophilia; order Solirubrobacterales; family Solirubrobacteraceae; genus Conexibacter. The sequence goes on along the minus strand of DATIOB010000691.1, from coordinate 3,238 downwards.
GGTCTCGCCCAATGTCTGATCGCGCCCAGCAGGTACGCCTTCGAGCGCAGGTTGGAGTCGGCGACCGTCCCGTTCCACATCACGACGCTCGTGTAGCCGCGCTCGCCCGCGGCGGCGAGCGTGCCGTCGTCGAAGGCGCCGTACGGCGGGCGCAGGTACGGCCGGCCGGTCAGGCCGAAGGTGTCCTGGATCCACTGCTCGTTGCGGTCGAGGTCGGCGCCGAAGGCGGCCGCGCCGACCGCCGGCGCGTTGACGTGGCTGAAGGTGTGGCTGCCGACCGTCAGCTGGCCGCGCGCGACCAGTCTGCGGATCGCCGCGGCATGCGGTCTCCACTCACCGTCGTAGGAGCCGTTGGGGAAGAAGGTCGCCTTCGCGCCCGTGCGTTCGAGCTGCTTGACGAGCGTCGCGATGCAGGCGCCGCAGTAGCCGTCGTCGTAGGTCAGCGCGACCATCCGGCCCGCTGTCGGCCCGCCCTGGTGGACCTCGGCGGTGCCCGGTCTCGCCGGCGGGATCGTGTCGATCTCGATCAGCGTTCTCTGTTCTGCGGCGGCCCGTCTGCGCTCGGCGCGGCGTTCGCTCGCGGCTCTGCCGGCGGCATCGCGCGCGACCGTCGTCTCCGCCTCGGCGACCTGGCTGCCGTTGGGGTCGCCGCCGCTCGTCAGCACGACGACGGCGGCGATCAGCGCGACGACCGTCAGCAGCCCGCCGCCCGCGATCCGCCGCCGACGGCGCACCTCGCGCTGGGCCGCTTCGCGCCGCGCGCGCCGTTCTGCGTCCGTGAGGCGCGCCATCGCGCCAGCATGCTGACAGCTTCGCGCGCGCGAGGGCGCCAACGCGGAGCGCGCCCGGCGCTACGCCCGCGGGCGCGCCGGCGTCATCTGGTGTCGCCCAGTTCGAGCACCGCGAGGAAGGCCTCCTGCGGCACCTCGACGCGGCCGACCTGCTTCATCCGCGCCTTGCCCTTCTTCTGCTTCTCCAGCAGCTTGCGCTTGCGCGAGATGTCGCCGCCGTAGCACTTGGCGACGACGTCCTTGCGGTACGCCTTGACCGTCTCGCGCGCGACGACGCGCGAGCCGATCGCCGCCTGGATCGGCACGTCGAACTGCTGACGCGGGATCTTCTGCTTCAGCTTCTCCGCCAGCACACGGCCGACGTCGTGGGCCTTCGAGCGGTGGACGACCATCGAGAGCGCGTCGACCGGATCGCCCGAGAGCAGGATGTCGAGCTTGACGAGATCGCTCGTTCTGAGCCCGGTCAGCTCGTAGTCGAGCGAGGCGTAGCCGCGCGTGCGCGACTTCAGCTGGTCGAAGAAGTCGAGCACGATCTCGGCCAGCGGCAGGTCGTACTCCAATTGCACGCGGTCGGCCGACATGTAGGTCATGCCGGCGTGCGTGCCGCGCTTCTCCTGGCACAGCTCCATGATCGTGCCGACGTACTCCTTCGGCGTCAGGATGCTGGCGCGGATGTACGGCTCGCGGATCTCTCTGATCGTCGAGGGATCGGGCATGTCCGACGGGTTGTGGACCGGCACGATCTCGCCGTTGGTGAGCTCGACCTCGAACTCGACCGACGGCATCGTCGTCATCAGCTCGAGGTCGTACTCGCGCTCCAGCCGCTCGCGCACGATGTCCATGTGCAGCAGCCCGAGGAAGCCGCAGCGGAAGCCGAAGCCGAGCGCCTCGGAGGTCTCCGGCTCCCATGACAGCGCGGCGTCGTTGAGCGTGAGCTTCTCGAGCGCGTCGCGCAGGTCCGGGTAGTCGTCGGAGTCGATCGGGAAGAGGCCGCAGAAGACCATCGGCTTGACGTCCTGATAGCCCGGCAGCGCCTCGGTCGCGGCGCCGCGCTTGGTCGTCAGCGTGTCGCCGACGCGCAGCATCGCGACGTCCTTGACGCCGGTGATCAGGTAGCCGACCTCGCCGGGACCGAGCGCGGGAACCGGCGTCATGCGCGGGTTGAAGAAGCCGATCTCGTCGATCTCGGCCTCGGTGCCGGCCGCCATCGCGCGGATCGCCTCGCCCTTGGTGAAGGTGCCGTCGACGACGCGGATGTAGGCGATCACGCCGCGGTACTGGTCGAACTCGGAGTCGAAGATCAGCGCGCGCGGCGGCGCGTCGGGGTCGCCCGCGGGGGCCGGGACCTTCGCGACGAGGCGGTCGAGCACCTCTCTGACGCCCATGCCGGTCTTCGCGGAGATCCGCAGCACGTCGTCGGGATCCTCGCCGAGCAGCTCGGAGACCTCGCCGGCGACGCGCTCGGGCTCGGCGCCCGGCAGGTCGATCTTGTTGAGGACCGGGACCAGCTCCAGGCCGCCGTCGATCGCCAGGTAGGTGTTGGCGAGCGTCTGCGCCTCGACGCCCTGGGAGGCGTCGACGACCAGCAGCGCGCCCTCGCAGGCGGCGAGCGAGCGCGAGACCTCGTAGGAGAAGTCGACGTGGCCGGGCGTGTCGATCAGGTGCAGCTGGTAGGTCTCGCCGTCGGAGGCCTCGAAGGTCACGCGCACGGCCTGCGCCTTGATCGTGATGCCGCGCTCGCGCTCGAGGTCCATCGAGTCGAGCAGCTGCGCTCTCATGTCGCGCTGCTCGACCGTGTTGGTGACCTCGAGGATGCGGTCGGCGAGCGTCGACTTCCCGTGGTCGATGTGGGCGATGATCGAGAAGTTGCGGATCTTGGACTGGTCGGCCATGGGCCGGTACAGGTTAGGCGCCCCGGCCGCCGCACGACGCGCGCTTCTTCCGCCTAAGGCCTCCGGACGCTCCGGCTAAGGCATTTCGCCCGCAAAGAGACAGCATCTGCCCGATGTGTCCGCTCTGGTGCGGCCGTACCGTCCTAACGGTCAGAAACGACGCCAGGAGCCACACGATGAACCCCGCCCTCACCCATATCCAGAACGACATCCGGGCGGCCGACCTGCACGAGCGCGCCGAGCGCCAGCGCAGCCCGCGGCTGACCCGACGGTCGAGCCGCCGCACCGCCGCGGAGATCGAGACGGTGCAGGCCGCCTCGCACGCGCCCGCCTTCGGCGCGCTCTTCCTCGGCCACGGTTTCTTCGGGCGCGAGCACGGCTCGCACGCCTGAGGCAAGACCTGGGGCGCCGCGCTCGGCCAGCACCGAGCGCGGCGGACAACCCCGGCGACGCACCACGCCCGCCCGCACGTTCCTCCTCCTCGTCGGAGTGGAGCGGGCGGGCGCGTTGCGTTAAGACCGCGTCGTCGCGGCGTGTAAGGCATTCCCTTACGGC
>DATIOB010000690.1:0-2721 GCA_035473605.1 Conexibacter sp. | reverse complement strand
GGCCGGCGATGCCGAGCGGCACCTGCGGATCCTCGGCGAACGCCTCGAGCGATCTCATCGTGCGCCCGAGCCGCTCGTTCAGCGCGGCGGCGCTTCTGACCGTCTGCGTGCCGACCGTGAAGGCCTCGGCCAGCACCGGCGCGGAGGTCCCGAGCGCCTGCGCTCCCGGCTGCAGTTCGCGGAACAGCTCGGCCGAGTCCGACAGGAAGGTGCGCTGGAACGGTGCTGCCGCGATGAAGGTCTCCATCGCCGGCGGACCGCCCGCGATCGACTCCTGCAGGTACGGGTCGGCGATCGCGGCGAAGGCCTCGAACGTCGTCGAGAGGTTGCGGAACAGCTCGCCCTGCTGCTCGGCCACCGGCGCCACCGCGGCGGCCGTCCGGCCGATGCCGCGGAAGAAGCCGCGCAGGTCGGTCTCCGGCGCGTTGATGTTCCTGAGCACCGGGATCAGATTTCTGGTGAGTGGATCGAGCTCCGCGATCGCGACGTTGAGGTCGAGGCCGCGGCCGGCGAGCGCGTCGCCGAAGATCTTCAGGTTGGCCTGGTTCGCCGCGCGCGTTCTCTCGTCGAACATGTTGAAGAACTCGTCGATCTCGACCGGTCTCGGCGTCGCCTGCGCGAGCGGAATCGTGGCGCCGTCATCGAACCCTTGTCTCGCGTCGCCGCGCGTGATCTCGAGGTACTTGAGGCCGACCGCCGAGCGCGGCCGCACGATCACCGTCGAGTTGTCCGGCAGCGGGTCGACGGTCGTGTCGAGCTTCAGCGTCAGTCGCGCCGTGACTCTGCCGTCTCTGTGCACGACGGGATCGATCGCGGAGATGATCCCGACGCGGTCGCCGCCGATGCGGACCTCGTTGCCCGTCACCAGGTTGGCGGCGTCGTTGACGTCCGCGTAGAGCCGGTAGGTCGGCACGAACGGCAGGCCGTTGTTGGCGTTGTAGGCGAGGAAGACGGCGACGATCACGACCAGCACGGTCGCGGCGCCGATCAGCACCGGGTTGGCCGCCACGGATGTGCTGCGGCGGTTCATCGCACGGCCTCGCTTCCGAGCAGGTAGCCGAGCACGCCGGTGCGCGGATCGACGGAGGCGTCGGCCGGCTGCTCCCCACTCGTGGCGGAGGGATCGGTCTGCGCTGCGGCCGGCTCCGTCGCCTCGGCCGGCTCGTCGGCCTGCGCGGCCGGCAGCGTGACCGTCGGCAGTCTGAGCGCGTCGGCCGGCGGCTCGATCACCGTCGCGGCCGCCTCAGCGGTCGCCGAGGCGGTGGCAGCGTTCGGATCCGGGTCGACGCCGTCGAAGCTCTGTCTGACGTTCCACGTGATCGCGCAGGCTGGGTTCGGGGCGGTGGCGAATCTCAGACAGTTGCCGACGAGCAGCGCGTACACACGTCCGTAGTGGCTGACCGAGTCGTAGCCGTTCATCGAGCCCGCGAACCCGAGCACGGTGCGCATGAAGTTCTCGATCCCGTACTGGCCTCTGAGGCTTCTGAGCCCGCCCGCGAAGTCTCTGCCGAGCGGGCCGGCGGCGCGCGCGAGCTGGTCGATGTCCTGGATCACCGGTCTGGCGGAGAGCAGCGCTCTTCTGCTGATCTCGGCGGCGTCGCCGAGCGTGCGGAAGGTCGGCAGCGCCGCCTCGGCGAAGGGGCCGATCTGCGCGAACAGCTGGTTGATCGACGGCGCGGCCGCGCCGAGGTCCTCGAAGACCGGCGTCGCGGCGGTCGAGAACTCCTCGAGTCTCGCCATCGTCGGCGTGAACTCGTCGAGGAACTGCGGCAGCAGCTCGAAGTTGCGCTCGAGCGCGTCGCCCTGCTGGGCGGTCGCGGTCGCGGTGATCGCCGCCTTGTCGATGAAGTTGCTGATCGACTCGCGCTCGCGTGCGAGCACGCTCAGGTCGACGTCGGAGTCCTCGGCCAGTCTCGCGAGCACCTTGTTCTCGTCGCCGAGCGTTCTCAGCAGCCGGTCGAACTCGTCGAGCGCGGGGTTGGCGCGGCGGATCGCCGCTCTCAGCTCCTCGCCGTTGCCGGCGAGGCCGGTGCCCAGCTCGTTGATGATCACCGCGAGCCGCTGCCGCTCGGGCAGCTGCATCACGTTGTTCAGCATGTCGAGGTCGACCGGCGAGGAGGTGCGGTCGACCGGCAGCAGGTATTCGCCCTTGCCGGGCCCGTCTCTGATCTCTCTCAGCGACGGCGACGGTCTCTCGCCCTCGTTGCGCGGCTGCGTCGGCTGGCAGGCGACGTACTTCTCGCCGAGCAGCGACTGCAGGCGTACGGCGCATCTGGCGTCCTGCTTGAAGTCTCTGAAGGCCGGGTCGGTGATCTCCAGCACGACCGCCGCCTTGCGCTCCGGCGTCACGTCGAGCGAGGCGATCGTTCCGACCACCACGCCGGAGACCTTGACGTCTTCGCCCGGGACGAGGAAGCCGGCGTTGTCGAAGATCGCGCGCACCTTGTAGGTGCCGTCGTCGCCGCCGGCGCCAGTGGCGACCACCAGCACGACCAGCGCCGCGAGCACGACCGCCGCTATGCCGATCAGCCGTTTCACGGGCCGGTGAGGGTGTCGGAGGGAGCGCAGTCGCCGCCGGGCGCGAGCCACGGGTTGGAGCCGTCCGGCCGCGCCTGGCTGGCACCGCCGGGGCAGCGTCGCGTCGCGTCGGCTCTCTGGCCGAGGAAGCGCTGATCGGGCGAGACCGGGTTCAGCACCTCGGAGCCGTCGGCGCCCTGCGAG
>DATIOB010000689.1:0-1743 GCA_035473605.1 Conexibacter sp. | reverse complement strand
GCCGGCGTCGTCTGCTGCGGCTGAGGCGGCGCGGGCTCGCGCTGCCGCTGCTGACGGCGGCCGGCCTCGGCCTGCGCCCGCGCCTCGCTGCCGCGCTCGCGCTGATCGCGCTCTACGTCCCGCTTGCCGGTGCCGGCCCTTCGATCCAGCGCGCGGGCGTGATGGGTGCCGCGACGACCGTCGCCGCGCTCGCCGGCCGCGCCGCCTCGCGCTGGTACGCGCTGCTGCTCGCCGCCGCCGCGACGCTCGCGCTCAACCCCCGTGCATCCGGCGACCCTGGCTGGCAGCTGAGCTTCGCCGCCGTCGTCGCGATCGCGCTGGTGACACCGGCCGTCTCCGCGCGGCTGCGGCGCCGCCGCCTGCCGGCGCCGGTCGCCGACGCGGTCGCGATGTCGCTCGCGGCGACGCTCGGGACCGCGCCGCTGCTCGCCTTCCACTTCGAGCAGCTCTCGCTCGTCTCGCTGCCGGCGAACCTGCTGGCGGCGCCGGCGGTCGCGCCGATCATGTGGCTGGGGATGCTCGCCGCCGCACTCGGCCAGCTCGCCGCGCCGCTCGCGCTGCCGCTCAACACCGTCAACGCCTGCCTGCTCGGCTACGTCGGCGCCGTCGCGCACGAGGCCGCGTCGCTGCGCCACGCCAGCGTCCGCGTCGCGCTCGGCGGCCCGCTCGCGCTCGCCGCCCTCTACGCAGCCGCCGCGCTGCTGATCGCCCTCCTGCGTCGCCGCGCCCCGCCGCCCGATCCCGCGCCCGGCCGCCCGCGCTGATCGGCGGCCGATGCGGCGCCGCGCGCCAGCCGCGCCGTCGCGATCCGAGCAGGGGAGAGTTTCGTACCGCCACGGTCCGAAACTCTCCGCTGCTCAGCCGGCTGGCGGCGTGGAGGATGCGGCGGCGGGGCGGACCGAGGGTGTCGCGCCGTCGCCGCCGCCCTCCAGGAACGGCGCCAGCAATCCCGGGACCGCCTCCTCGGCGAACGCGAGGCCGTCGCTCTCGGTGACGTCGAAGACGCTGTAACCGCCGCCGCCCGCGGCTGTCGTCGCCGTCACCGTGACGAGGCCGGCGCGGCGTTGAAAGAACGAGCGGCGCACGGTCCAGCCGATCACGCCGTCGCGCCGCAGCACGACGGTCCGACGCGACGGCGTGCCGTGACGTGTGACGAGGTACGCGTCGGCGATCCGATGGCCGAGCGCGCGGTAGGCGTCGCGGCCGAGCAGCAGCGCCGGCACGAACAACGGCAGCGCCGCCAGCCACAGCCAGCCTGGCAGCCACCCGAGCAGCGGCCCGGCCAGCAGCAGCGCCGCGATCGGCAGCGCCGCCGCTGCCAGCCCGCGCAGCAACCGTCGTCGCAGCGCGGCGTGCGGATGCGGACGCAGCACGCGCAGCTCGCCCGGCAGCGACGGCGCTTCGAGCACATCGGCGACGAGCGCGTCCGCTTCGGGGCGCGGGACGTTCGGCAGCAGTGTGTCGGCACGGCCACCGCGGTCGCCCGACCTGCGCCGCAGCCCGCTGACGATCGCGTGCACGCTCGCGCCGCCGATCGCCCGTTGCAGCAACGGCTCGTTCAGCGCGACGCCGCGCAGCCGCCGCTGCTCGATCGAGATCGAGCGGGTCGTCAGCAGACCGCGCCGCGAGTGCAGGTTGCCGTTCTGCTCGCGCGTGAGGCGGTAGTCCCACCAGCTCTCGGCGAACTGGAGGCCGGCGCCGATCGCGCCGAGCACCGCCAGCCCAGCCACCGCCACCAGCACC
>DATIOB010000688.1:0-3184 GCA_035473605.1 Conexibacter sp. | reverse complement strand
CTTCAGCGACTCGACCGAGCTGTTCCTCGCGCACCCCGGCCCGGCCTAGACTCGCGCCATGGATCCCGATGCCGTCGTCGAGCAGGTGCGGGCCGGCGGGCTGCTGGCCGCGGGCGCGCCGGTCGTCGTGCTGCTGTCGGGGGGACGCGACTCGGTCTGCCTGCTCGACGTCGCGGTGCGCGTCGCGGGCGCCGCGGCGGTGATGGCGCTGCACGTCAACTACGGGCTGCGCGCGGAGGCCGGCGAGGACGAGCGCCATTGCGCCGCGTTGTGCGCGCGGCTCGGCGTCGAGCTGATCGTCGAGCGCGCCGGCGAGCCGCGCGGGAACGTGCAGGCGTGGGCGCGCGAGCTGCGCTACGCGGCGGCCGAGCGGATCGCGCACGCGCGAGATGCGGCGGCGGGCGGTGTCGCGGCGGGCGATGCGGCGCGGGGCGCCGGCCCGACGACGATCGCCGCCGGCCACACCGCCGACGACCAGGTCGAGACGATCCTCTACCGCCTCGCCGCCGCCCCGAGCCGGCGGGCGCTGCTGGGGATGCGGCCGCGCGACGGCCGGCTGGTGCGCCCGCTGCTGGAGCTGACGCGCGCGCAGACCACCTCCTACTGCGATGCGCGCGGCCTGGCCTGGCGCGACGACGTCACCAACGCCGGCGGCAGATACGCGCGCAACCGCGTCCGGAACGAGCTGGTCGGCGCGCTGCGCGAGATCCACCCCGCGGCGGAGGCGAACGTGCTGGCGCTCGCGGCGGTGCTGCGCGAGGAGGCGGAGCTGCTCGACGCGCTCGTCGCGGCGGAGCTGGCCGCGCCCGACGCATCGGCCCCCGGCGCGAACGCCGCCGCGCCAGGCTCGGTGCCCGGCCGCTCGATCGCGCTCGACCGCCTCGCCGCGCTCCACCCGGCGCTGCGCCGGCTCGTCGTGCAGCGGCTCGCCGACGACGCCGCCGGGCGGCCGGTCGGCGGCGCCGCCAACCGCGCCGAGCAGGTCGCCGCGCTCAGACGGGCCGGCACCGCCTGGCTCGACCTCGGCGGCGGCGTCCGCGCGGTCGCCGAGTACGGCGTCGTGCGCGCCGAGCTGACGCCGCGCGGCGCAGAAGCCGGCGGCCCCGGCGGCGCCGCCGGCGCCCGCGGCGCAGCAGTCGCCGTCCCGCCGGACCCCGTCGCGCTCCCGATCCCCGGCAGCGCGACCTTCGGCGCCTGGCGCGTCAGCTGCGAGGCGAGCGCGCCGGACCCGGCCGACGGCGTGCTCGACCGCGCCGCGCTCGGCGGCGCCGGCGAGCTGCTGGTGCGGCCGTGGCGCGCCGGCGACCGGATCGCGCCGGTCGGGCTCGGCGGCAGCAAGTCGCTGCAGGATCTCTTCACCGCTCGCCGCGTCCCGCGCGCCCGCCGCGCGCTGCTCCCGGTCGTGCTGTGCGGCGAGGAGGTCGCGTGGGTGCCGGGCGTCGCGACCTCCGCCCGCTTCGGCGTCACCGCCGCCACGCGCGACGCGGTGCGGCTGTCAGCCGCACCGCTGGAGCAGGCCCCGTAGACTCTCCGCCCCGTATGGCTTCCACGCGTGACGCCGCCATCGGCGAGATCCTCGTCCAGCCGGACGACCTGCACCATCGGGTGCGCGAGCTGGGGCGGGAGATCTCCGCCGACTACGAGGGCAGGCAGCCGCTGCTCGTCTGCGTGCTGAAGGGGGCGGTCTTCTTCCTCGCCGACCTGATGCGCGAGCTGACGGTCCCCTGCGAGGTCGACTTCATGGCCGTCGCCTCCTACGGCTCGGCGACGCAGTCCTCGGGCGTCGTGCGGATCCTCAAGGACCTCGACGCCTCGATCGAGGGCCGCGACGTGATCATCGTCGAGGACATCGTCGACTCCGGCCTGACGCTCCAGTACCTGCTGCGCAACCTCAGAGCGCGCGGCCCGGCGTCGCTGGCGGTCTGCGCGCTGCTGACCAAGCCCGAGCGCCGCCGCGTCGACCTCTCGCCCCGCTACGTCGGCTTCGAGATCGCCGACCGGTTCGCGATCGGCTACGGCCTGGACCACGCCGAGCGCTACCGCAACCTCCCGTACGTCGCGGCGTTGAGGGCAGAGGAGACCGACGGCGCCTGACCGCGCCGCTCAGGTTCTCTGTCTTCCCTGCCGATGCAGGGAGAAGTGCAGTCCAAGCCACGCTCCGGCATGCAGGGAAGCCTGCGGGGGCGGGAAAAGCCAGGTGCTAGGCTTGGACACCCCGTCCACGTCACATCGGCGCCGAGGGCGCCGGGAAGCCATTCATGAGCAGGTTCTTCAAGAGCGCCGCCTTCCCGATCCTCATCGTGGTCGTGCTGGCCTTCTTCGCCCAGCGGCTCATCAACACCGGTGACTCTGGGCCGAGATACGACTACTCGACCTTCCAGCAGGACCTTTCCGACGGCAACGTCAGATCGGCCGTCATCAAGACGCGTGACAACACGCTCGAGGTGACGCTGAGAGAGCCTGCGAACAAGAAGCACGAGATCGGCTACGTGCCGGAGGACGGCGACGCGCTCGTCTCTCAGCTCGAGGAGGAGAGAGTCGCCTTCGACGTCGAGGGCAGAAAGTCCAACGGCTGGCTCTCGCTGCTGACGTACGTGCTGCCGTTCCTGATCTTCATCGGCTTCTGGATCTTCCTCATGAATCAGGTCCAGGGCGGCGGATCGAAGGTGATGTCCTTCGGCAAGAGCAGAGCGAAGAGGCTTTCGGTCGACTCGCCGAAGATCACCTTCCGCGACGTGGCCGGCGTCGACGAGGCCGTCGAGGAGCTCCACGAGATCAAGGAATTCCTCGAGAACCCGAAGAAGTTCCAGGCGCTGGGAGCGCGCATCCCCAAGGGAGTGCTGCTCTACGGGCCGCCGGGCACCGGCAAGACGCTCCTCGCGCGCGCGGTCGCGGGCGAGGCGGGCGTGCCGTTCTTCTCGATCTCCGGCTCTGACTTCGTCGAGATGTTCGTCGGCGTGGGCGCCTCCCGCGTGCGCGACCTCTTCGAGCAGGCCAAGCAGAACTCGCCCTGCATCATCTTCATGGACGAGATCGACGCCGTCGGGCGCCACCGCGGCGCGGGTCTGGGCGGCGGTCACGACGAGCGCGAGCAGACGCTCAACCAGCTGCTAGTCGAGATGGACGGCTTCGAGGCGAAGGACAACATCATCATGATCGCGGCCACCAACCGGCCCGACATCCT
>DATIOB010000687.1:0-6081 GCA_035473605.1 Conexibacter sp. | reverse complement strand
GGCTTAAAGGGGCGCCATCCCTTCAAACCTAGCTGGCTCTGGCGCGACTAACCGGCGTGCCCAAGAAGACCTAGAGAAGAACTAGACCGGCATGGCGACGACCAGGAATGTTTTGTGATGCACCGCGACCAGCCTGCGGCTGGAGCTGGCGGCGAAGGCGGCGCTGGAGACGCCGGCCAACAGCGCCAGAGGCGTCGCCGCCTCGCGCACGCCGCTGTTCGTCGCGGCCGGGATCGCGCTCGGCGCGCCGTCGGTCAACCTCAGCGCCGGCGTCGACACGACCGATCCGTCGCTCAGAGACGGCACCGTCCGCGACGCCTTCGGCCAGCAGGGGCTCGACGTGCGCCGGCTGCTCGTCTCGGCCTCGCTCGGCGCCGACACCTCGTTCGGGATCGCCGCCGACGCGACGCTGCCCGACGGCTGGAGCAGCTCGCTCGGGATGCCGGCGCGCACGCCCGCGAAGGTCACCTTCAGCATCTCGCAGACGAACGCCTGCCTCGAGCTGGAGGTCGGCCAGCTGCCGGCCGTGCTCGGCGGCCCCGGCGGCGGCAAGCCGGTCATGACGCTCGGCCCGCTGAGCGCCAACTGGGCGCAGATCGTCGTCGCGCCGACCGGCTGCACGATCGGCAACCCCTCCCCCGGCAAGCCCGGCTACAAGATCGACCCCGGCTTCGCGCTCGGCTTCGACGGCGCCGTCGGCCCGACCCCGGTCACCTTCGCCGCGTCGATGCGCAAGCACGGCACGGCCGACTTCGCGGTCAGAGGAACGGTCCGCGTCGGCGCCTTCGACGCCGGCCCGGTCGCCTTCCGCCGCACCGCGCTCGACCTCGACATCGACACCGGCGGCGCCAACCGCCACGTCGACGTCGCCTTCTCCGGCGGCCTCGACGCGGGCGAGTCGACGATCGACGTCGAAGGTCGCTTCAGCGCGAACAGCAACGCGATCAGCGCGATGCTGCGCGGCAGAGGACGGCTGCGCTTCGCCGACACCACGTTCGCCGAGGGCAACGTCGACGCGCGCCTGGAGTTCGTCCGCAAGGACGGCTCGTGGACGGCCAAGACGGCCGAGGTCAACGCGCGCACGCGCATCATGGCCGCCGAGGCGGGGCTGCTGCTCTCCTACAGAGACGGCTCGGTCGCGACCGCCGCGGGCGCCTTCCAGTACACGGCCGACGTCGGCCCGCTGGGGATGCGCGCCGGCGCGCTGTTCGCCTACGCGCCCGACGGCGTGCGGCTCGACGGCGACCCGCGCGACTGCTCGATCGCGCGCCTGCAGCCGCAGAGAGACGGCAAGGAGCTGCTGCTGCGGCTGTGCAGCGCGATGCGCCTCGGCCCGCTCTCCTACGACACGACGATGAACGTGTCGCTGCCGCAGCAGTGGGACTTCGACTTCGTCATCCCGCGCAGCGAGGTCGGCGTCTACGTCGCCTCCGTCTACATGCAGGGCGAGCTGCGCTCGTCGCTGCGGATCGGGCTCAGCGGGATGAACTTCTGGGTCCGCAGCGGCACCGCGCGCGCCGGCGGCTGCGTGTACATGCTGTGGTGGGACAAGTGCGCCAACGGCGTCGACGTCGCCTTCAAGCCGGGAAGCGGCCGCTTCGAGGGCAGCTTCATCGGGATCCCGGTCAGCTGGGGCTCGGACGCGTGGCGCAGCAGCCCGGCGCCGAGCACCCCCGCGCAGGAGCAGCAGCCGCAGGTCGGCGCCGGTGACCGCGTCTTCGTCGCGCGGGCCGACAGAATCGCGCTGGAGACGCGCGCGAGCGCCGACGCCGCGGTGCGGCGGACGGTCTTCGTGCCGGCGAGAGGGACCGCGGTCCCGGCCGGCGCGATCCTCGACCCGGAGCGCAATGAGGTGACGGTGACCGTGCCGCTGCCGGGCGCCGCGCGAGCGGGCCTGCCGAGCGCGGCGCGCGCCTTCATGGTCACGTTCAACGGCGTCGCGTTCAATGGCCAGGAGCCGCTGACGACCTACGGCCCCCACCTCGGCGGCAACCAGTGGACCGCCGGCTTCACGAGCGTCGACCTCGCGCGCGTCCCCGACGCGGGCGAGACGGTCGCGCGCACGCTGCAGGCCCCCGGCCGCTTCGTGCTCGTCGACTACGGCCGCACCCTGCGCTGGACGGCCGCGCCCGGCCAGGAGGCGGCGTTGATCGCCGCCGGCCTGCCGCTCGCGTTCGAGCTGAACCTGGGCGCGCGCAGAGCCGAGTCGCGCGCCGCCCTGCTGAGAGCACGCAGCTAGACGATGCAGTCAACGAGGAGACGAAGCATGTTGCGAACGACGATGTTGGCGAGCGCCCTGGCGCTCGGAGGGCTCGGTCTCGCCGCGGGTGGTGCGAGCGCCGCCTCGTCGTCGCCGTTCGCCTGCGACCAGCCGGCGCGCGGCGGCGGCGTCGCGCTGCAGGTCGCGATCCCGGCCGACAGAACGGCCTCGGTCCCGGTGCCGCGCGACTGCTTCGCCGGCCGCGCCCCGATCACGGTCGACGCCGCCGCCTCTGGCACGGTCACGCCGGTCGGCGGCGACGGCTTCGCGAAGTTCGTCCGCTTCACCCCCGCGCCCGGCGCGACCGGCGTCGTGACGCTGCGCTTCCGCACCGCGCTGCCCGGCGGCGGCGGGGAGCAGCGCGTCGCGGTCGACGTCGGCGGCGCCGGCGCCGCGCCCGACGTCGTCGCGATCGGCGACTCGGTCACGGCCGCGTTCGGCTACTGCGGCGCGCGCGACGTCTGCGGGCCGGGCAACAGCTCGGTCAACAACTCGTGGCTGGACCTGAAGGACTGCAACCAGGAGGCCGAGTTCCCGAAGCTGCCGGAGAACCTCTGCTCCAACAACCGCCGCGGCGGGCTGCCGTGGCAGAACGACGGCGCCACCTCCGGCGACGTCGCCTATGCGGCGCAGTTCGGCCGCTGGCTCGGCGCCGCGACGGAGGAGGCCGGCCTCGGCAGCGCGCCGGCCGTGCGCAACTGGGGCGTCTCCGGCGCGCGGCCCGCGCACTGGGACTCGCAGCCGGTCGCCAACGACCCGACGAACAAGAACAACACCCCCGGCGGCTTCTCGAGACAGACCGGCGAGATCAGAGAGTCGCTCGTCGTGATGACGCTCGGCGCCAACAAGCTGCTCGCCGACTTCCTCTCGTTCGACTTCGCCTACCCGGCCGCCTGGTTCGCCGACACGAAGGGCGACTACGCCAAGTGCACCGGCGCCAGAGGCTGGATCTGGGGCTACGAGGAGGCGGGCCGCGACAGACTGCGCCGCTGCTTCGAGCAGGACTGGGCCGTCAACAAGCAGGGTGAGCACCTGACCTCGGTCTACACGCAGCTGCTGGAGCAGGGCAACCGCGTGCTCGTGCTCGGCTACCACCTCGCGTGCCCGACGACGTTCGGCACCTGGCAGCAGATGAACTTCTTCGCCGGCCCGGCGTCGGCGACCGCCTGCACGAGCAAGAAGGGCGACAACGGCATGTCGCAGTGGGACCAGGCGGCGTACGTCTCCGGCCTGCTCAACGACGCGATCCGCGACGCCGTCACCAGAGCGCAGGCGACGGCGCGCACGCGCTGGCCGCAGGAGCGCCGCGACGGGCGGATCGCCTTCGTCGACACCGCCTCGCTCGACCCGTGGGCCCAGCACCAGTCGTGGGACGACAGACCGTGGGTCTTCCCCAACGACACCGGCATCCACCCCTCGCGCGCCGGCCACGCCGTGATGGCGAAGAACGTCGCCGAGGCCGCCTGCGGCCAGCTCGGCCTCTTCTGCACCCAGCACGCCGCGCTCGCGCCGTCGGAGTACCCCTTCCCCGGCAGATCGACGAACGAGCGGCGCGTGATCCTGATCGCGTCGTCGGCGAGAGCGCGCGGCGTCGACGCGGGCGCCACGGGCTCCGCGGACGCCACCGCCGCCGCGGTCGAGAACGACGCCGTCGTGGCGCGCGTCGGCACGACCGAGATCACCGCCGGGCAGGTGCGCCGCATGGGCCGGCTGCTGAACGACGACGCGCGTGACCCGTCGAGACAGACGGCCGCGGAGGCGCTGAAGACGCTGATCACCGGCGCGCAGGTGCGCGCCGAGGCGAGACGGCTGGGGATCGCGATCCCGGCCGGCGCCGCGCTGACGCGGGCGACGAAGCGGTTCGGCGGCGGCAGCGGCGCGCGCGGCCTCGCCGCCGAGCAGCGCTACGTGACCGCCTCGGTGCTGCTGAGCCAGCGCGTCGGCGACCGCCTCGTCGGCGCGCCGGAGTTCCCGACGCTCGCCGAGGGCCGCGCCTACGCGGCGAAGAACTGGCGCGGGACGAAGGGCGGCCGGATGACGACCGCCGTCGCGCGCGAGGCGCTCTTCAGCGATCGCGTCGAGCAGGCGCGCGAGCGCACGCAGACGCTCGTCGACCGCCGTTACCGCGGCGTGACGCACTGCACCAAGGCCGCGGCCGGCAACCGCGCCTGCAGCACCCAGCACGGCGCTTGGACCTGGTGAGCGAGGCGGCTCCGGCGGCGGCGATCGCGCCGCCGCCGGAGCCGGCCGCTCAGAAATCCATCAGCTGCTCGAAGAGCCCCTTCTTGCGCTTCTTGCCGGACTTGCTCGACTTGCCGCTCTTGTAGACGTCGAGCGCCTTGCGCGCGAGCAGCTCGGCGGCCTCGCGCTCGCTCGGCTTGCGGCCGCTCGGCGCGGCGCTCCCGTAGCCCTGCGCCGATGCTTGGCTGGGCGCGTTGCGCCGGCCCTCGACCTCGCGCAGGAAGTCCTCGTCGGGGTCGCCGCCGGCGAGCTGGCGCTCTCTCACGAGGATCTTGTCCAGCTCGCCGCGGTCGAGCCAGACGCCGCGGCAGTCGGGGCAGGCGTCGATCAGCACCTCGGCACGCTCGACCTCGATCAGGCGCGTGCCGCAGGTGGGGCAGCGCAGCGGCTGACCACCGCGCTGCGCAGGGATGCCGTTGATGCTCATGCCGGCGAGGCTACCGGGCCGATCAGTAGCTCTGCTGGATGATCGTCGTGACCTTGCCGACGTCGTCGTTGGCGGCGAAGACGCCCTCGATGTCTCTGAAGACGCCGTTGGCGACGACGATCGAGAAGGCCAGTCTGCGGCCGCTCTTGGCGTCGATGTAGCCGCCGAGCGCCTTCGCCGGCAGCCGCAGGCGGTCGTTGAAGAGGTCGATCGCGCCGAGCGTGCCGGTCTTCGCGAACACTCTGCCGGTCGCCGGGCCGCCCGGCTGCACCAGCGCCAGCGAGCCGTCGACGCCGAGGATCGGCAGCGTCGAGCGCCAGTCGGCCGCGTCGGGCCGTCTGCTCATGATCGTCTGGAGCTGCACCTGGTTGTCGGTCGTGATCAGGTTGCCGGAGAGGCCGGAGCCGTCGATCAGCGCCGCGCCGGTGGTGTCCAGCCCGGCTCTGCGCCAGATCTGCGCGGCCTTCTCCATGCCGGCGTCGCAGTCGCTGCTGCCGGCGGCGGCCGCGAGGCGGCAGATCATCAGCTGCGCGCCGCGGTTGTAGCTGATCTTCAGCGTGTAGGTCGCCTCTTCTCTGAGCGACAGCGATCTCAGCCGCGCGACCGACGGCAGCGCCTCGACGGCCGCTCTGCGCGGCAGCAGCTTGACCGGGTTGTCCGCGACGGGGTCGGCGTCGACCTGCACGCCGGCGCGCTGCAGCGCCTCGATGAAGGCCGTGCGCGCGTAGGTCGACGGGTCCTCGAAGGCGTACGTGTTGACGACCGGGTCGCTGTCGGCGGCGACCGTGCCGGTGAGCACGACCTGGCCGTGCGCGGGCGAGCTGACGGCGATGCGCGTCGCCTTGCCGGCCGCGACCGTCCGGACTCTGCTGGTCACTCTCCACGGCGCGACGCGCGGGCGCATCGCGATCCGCGCGACGCTGCCGACGCTGCCCGGCTTCGTCGTGAAGTCGATCAGGTTGTTGTTGATCACGATCGGCGTGACCGGCCCGTTCTCGAACGCGAACGCTCTCCACAGGCGGTCGTCGACGATCACGTCGCCGCCGCCGCGTCTGATCCCGGAGCCGGCAGCTTCGACGCCACCGTCCGGCTCTGGGACGTCGCTTCCGGCTACCCACTCCGCACTCTGTCGGGACACAAGGACTACACCGTG
>DATIOB010000686.1:0-13089 GCA_035473605.1 Conexibacter sp. | reverse complement strand
CCCAGTCGCGCGTCCACTGGCCCTGGTAGTGGGCGACGCCGTCCGGCGCGAAGATCGTCGTGCCGCCGACGCCGGTCAGGCGCGCGCCGTTGACGACCCGCAGCGCCTCGCCGCGCAGCCACGAGAGCGACTCCTCGTAGTCCTGCACCTGGCTGCTGTCGTACGCCTCCAGCTCCTCGAGGAAGACCCAGCCGTCGCTGTTGCCGCCGTCGTAGCGGACGCGGATCGATCTGGTCGCGACCGGCGCGAAGTAGAACTGCTTGATCTCGCTGCCGTCGGCCGCTCTCGGCGCCACCCAGCCCGTGACCGGGTTGGGCTGGCCGTTGGTCGTCGTGACCGCTCTCCAGCTCGAACCGTCGAGGTACTCGAGCGTCACTCTGCCGATCGTGCGCTGCGCGAGCGTGAGTCTGCTCAGCACCGGCAGCCGCAGCGTCACGTGCCCGAGCTGGCGCGGGGTAGACCAGCTGACCGCGAGCCAGTCGCCGTAGACGCCCTGGGTGCCGTCGTTCCAGTAGTCGAAGTCGGCGTTGCTCGGGCGCGCGCCGTCGACCGCCTTCGCGAGCGGGTATCTCGCGAGCGTGCTCGACGCGCTCGCGACGCCGCCGTTGGCGCCCAGCGCGAGGTTGGGCGCGGCCGCGGACGCGCTCGACGCGCCCGACGCGCAGGCAGCGGCCAGCAGCGCCGCCACGGTGGCGGCGCGGAGTTGCAGGGACGACATGGCTCTCCTCCAGTCGTTGAATTCGCGGCGGCCGCGCGGCCGCCGCGTCCGTCATCTGTCCGTCAGCCGGCCACGAGGCCGCCGTCGATCACAAGCTCGGTTCCCGTCACGAAGGCGGAATCGTCGGAGGCGAGGTAGGCGATCGCCTTCGCGATCTCCTGCGCCGTCCCGAGCCGCCCCATCGGCTGCCGCGCGACCAGCGCCGCCCGCGTCGCGGCAGGGTCCTCCGCGGCGTCCAGCAGTCTCCCGACCCACGGCGTGTCGACCGTGCCCGGGCAGACGCAGTTGACGCGGATCCCGTCGCCGACGTGGTCGATCGCCATCGCCTTCGTCAACGCCACCACCGCGCCCTTGGAGGCGCAGTAGGCGGCGCGGTTCTTGAGTCCGATCAGCCCCGCCACCGACGCGGCGTTGACGATCACGCCGGCTCTGCGCGCGATCATCCCCGGCAGCACCGCGCGCGAGACGTTGAAGATCCCTCTCACGTTCACGGCGAAGACCGCGTCCCACAGCTCCGGCGGCGTCTCGACCACGTTCTGCGTCGAGCCGATCCCCGCCACGTTCGCCAGCAGGTCGACGCGGCCGACCGCCGCGACCGCCGCCGCGACCGCCTCGGTGTCGGTCACGTCGACGACGCAGCCGATCCCGTCGCCGGCGGCGCGGTCGAGCCCGACGACCCTCCAGCCGCGCGCGGTCAGCTCGGCGGCCGTCGCGGCGCCGATTCCCGAGGCAGCACCCGTCACGAGCGCCACGCGCCCCATCCCTGCGTCCATCGTCATCCTCTTCTGAATTGAGTTGAACCGCTCAGGTGAGCGGGAACGGCACGCCGTAGCGCTCGCCCAGCTCGGCGAGCCCGCGGCGGGTGCCCGGCAGCAGCGGCGCGCTGCCGGCATGCTCGGCGGCGAAGCGCGACTCCGGCTCGCCGGGGATCATCGGCGTCGCCGCGCCGCTGCGCCCGGCGGCGCGCACGGCCTCGGCCAGGCGCCGCACGCGCGCCGCGAACAGCGCGCCCTCCAGCGCCTCGGGGTCGATCGCCAGCATCGCGAAGCCGAGCTCCTGCGGGATCGCGCGGTCGCCGTAGAGCGGATGCACGTCCGGGCTGACGGCGGCGCCGCCCATCGCCGCGAGCATGTCGATCATGTACGCGAGCCCGAAGCCCTTCGGCCCGGCCGCCGGCAGCAGCGCGCCGTCGAGACCGGCGCGCGCGTCGCTGGTCGGATGGCCGTCGGCGTCGACCGCCCAGTCGAGCGGGATCTCCCTGCCCTCCTCGGCGGCGACGATCAGCTTGCCGTAGGCGACGCCGCTCGTCGCCATGTCGAGCAGCGCCCGCACCCCCGCGTCACCGGGGACCGCTATCGCGATCGGGTTGGTGCCGAGCACGCGTCTGCCGCCGGCCGGCGGCGCCATCACCGCGTCGGTGTTGCAGGCGACGAGCGCGACCATGCCCGCGTCGACGATCATCTCGGCGTAGTAGCCGGCGGCGCCGAAGTGGTTGGCGTGGCGACCGGCGACGAAGCCGACGCCGTGCTCCCCGGCCAGGCGGCAGGCGAGCTGGGCGGCGAAGACGCCGCCGACCGCGCCCGGTCCGTCGTGGCAGTCGACGACCGCGGTCGCGCCGCCGTTGCGGACGATCTCCGGCCGCGCGCCGACGACGATCCCGCCGGCCTCGATCCGTTCCAGATAGACGCCGAGCCGCACGAAGCCGTGGGTGCGCAGGCCGCGCTGCTCGGCGTAGGCGAGGTTGGCGCAGACCGCGCCCGCGGCCTCGGCGCGCAGCCCCGCGCGCATCAGCACGCTGACGCCCCAGCGCTCGACGGCGGCCGCCTCTGTCTCCTGTGCGAGCGCCATCTCAGTAGCTCGAGTCGGGGAGGCTGCCGTCCATGATGTAGCCGCCGTCGACCGCCAGCGTCGTGCCGGTCGAGTAGCGGCCGGCGTCGCTGGCGAAGTGCGCGACGGCCTGCGCCACCCACTCCGGCTCGCCGATCTCCCGCAGCGGGATCCGTCTTCTCAGCGCCGCCAGCACCGGCTCGGTGTAGAGCGGCCGGCTGAGCGCCGTCCAGATCGCGCCGGGACGGACGCAGTTGACGGTCACGCCGTGCGGCGCCAGCTCGGAGGCGAGCGTGCGCGAGAGCGCCTCGATCCCGCCCTTCGCGGCCGTGTAGGGACCGCCGTCGGGCTCCGACAGGACCGCGTGGATCGACGAGATCGAGACGATCCGCCCGCCGCGGCCCTGCGCGATCATCCGCCGCGCGGCGCCGCGCGAGCAGTAGAAGACGCTCGAGAGGTTGGTGCGGATCGTGAACTCCCACGCCTCGTCGCTGACGTCGACGAGCTTGTCCAGCCGCAGCACGCCGGCGTTGTTGACGAGGATGTCGACCCCGCCGTGCTGCTCGTCGGAGCGCGACAGCATCCGCTCGACCTGCGCCGAGTCGCCGACGTCGGCGGTGACCGCGACCGCGCGGCCGCCGGCCGCGCGGATCTCCCCCGCGACGCGCTCGGCGCCGTCGCCGTCGAGGTCGCCGACCACGACGGCGGCGCCCTCGGCCGCAAGCAGCCGTGCGCACGCCTCGCCGATCCCTGAGGCGGCGCCGGTGACGACCGCCGCTCTGCCCTCGAACCTGCTCATCGCTCCTCCTCCGTGACTCGCGCGGTGATGCTCATCTGGCGCCTCGGTCGGCCTCGTCGCGCTCCTCCACGTAGGCGCGGATGTAGCCGATGTGCTCGCGCATCGCTGCGCGCGCGGCGTCGGCGTCGGCGGCGACGATCGCCTCGACGATCGTGCGGTGGTGGTCGTCGGAGGCGTCGATCGCGCGCGGCACGCGGGTGCCGAGCAGCATCGAGCGCGTGACCGGCGCGCGCACCGCCTCGGTGATCGCCTCGTAGACGCTGTGGCGCGCCATCTCGGCGATGCAGCGGTGCAGCGCGAGGTCGGCCTCGACGTGCGCCTCGGCGTCGTCGGCGGCGGCCACCAGCGCGTCCATCGCCGCCGTCAGCCGCTCGCGCTCGGCCGCGCTGCCGCGCTCGGCGGCGAGCGCCGCCATCTCCGGCTCCAGCAGCAGACGCGCGTCGCAGAGGTCGACGAGCGAGACGTGGCGCCGCTGCAGCAGCATCGTCAGCGACTCCTCGACGGCCTCGGTCGTCGCCTCCTGCACGAACGCGCCGCGACCGTGGACGACCCTGATCAGCCCCTTCTGCGAGAGCGAGCGCAGCGCCTCGCGCAGGACGTTGCGGCTGACGGAGAACTGCGCCGCCAGCTCGCGCTCGGCCGGCAGCGCGGCGCCCGCCGCGAGCCGCTGGTCGAGGATCAGCTGCTCGATCCGCTGCGCGACGGCGTCGGTGCTGCGGACCGGCTCGATCGTCCCGTACATCGGGTTGTCCGGACTCATCTGCGCCCCCTGATCGATCGCAATGACGGATATCGCAGCGGCAGGCCGGGCACGGCCACGCGCAGGCGTCCCACGTGCCAGCGGGCGAGGCTGGCGATGAAGAGGTCGCGGCCGTCGCGCCCGCCGAGCGCGACGTTGGTCGGCGCCCCGACGACCGTCCCCTGGAAGTCGTCCGCGACGACCGCGAGGTCGCCGTGGCGGTCGAGCCGGTAGATCCGGTCCGGCCGGTAGCAGGCGATGTAGAGCGCGCCCTCCTCGTCGAAGGCGAGGCCGTCGGGGACCGTGCCGGGCAGCTCGAGCACCAGCTCCGGCTCACCCGCCGAGCCGTCGGCCAGGATCGGCACGCGGCTGACGCTCGGCCCGGTCGACTCGACGACGAAGAGCGCGTCGCCGGCGCCGTTGAGCGCCATCCCGTTGGTGAAGCGCGGCAGCGCGTCGCACCACAGCTCGGTCGCGCCGTCGCCGGCGACGCGGTAGATCCGCCCCTCCGCGCCCTCCCACGTCCCGCTGTCGGAGACGTAGAGCGCGTCGTCGGAGAAGACCGGCCAGTTGGGGTTGGTCATCGGCAGCTCGGCCGTGCCGCGCGAGAGCACCGCGATCTCGCCCTCCGGCGTGACCGCCAGCAGCTCCCTGCGCTTCGGGTCGCACGCGACGATCGTGTCGTCGCAGTCGAGCGCGAGGCCGAGGATCCAGCCGCCGGAGCAGGCCAGCTCCTCGACCGCGCCGGTCGCCTGGTCGATGCGGTAGAGCTGGCCGGCCTCGCCGCCGGCGTAGAGCGTGCCGTCGGCGCCGACGGCGACGCCCTCGGGGTGGTCGAGGCCGTCGGCGACGACCGCGATGCGGTCGAGCGCGACCTGCTCGGCGGCGGGGCTCATGCCGCCGCCTCCGGCGCGCCGGTCGCGCCGCCCGTGCCGGCGCCGCGCCCGCCGCCGAAGCGCGGCAGCCGCAGCTGCGCGCCGACGCTGCCGGAGCGGACCATGCGGTCGAGCACGACGGCGAAGATCAGCACGGAGCCCTTCGCGACGTACTGCCAGAACGGGTCGACGCCGATCAGGTTGAGCGAGTTGGAGAGGAAGCCGACGATCAGAGCCCCCAGGACGGTACCGGCGACGCGGCCCTCCCCGCCCGCCAGGCTGGTGCCGCCGAGGATGACCGCGACGATCACGTCGAACTCGAAGCCGATGTAGGCGTTCGGGTCGCCGCTGCCGAAGCGCGAGGCCATCATCAGGCCGGCGAGGCCGGCGGTCAGGCCGGCGAGCACGTAGAGGATCACGAGCGCGCGGTCGACGTTGACGCCGGACAGCCGCGCCGTCTCCTCGTTGCCGCCGATCGCGTAGACGTGGCGGCCGAAGGCGGTGCGGTTGAGCACCAGCTGGAAGATCGCGATCGCGGCGATCGCGACGAGCACCGGCGTCGGGATCGGCCCGAGCGAGCTGGTGCCGAGGTCGCCCCAGCCGGCCGGCAGGCCGACGATGATCGCGCTCGATGAGATCAGGTAGGCGGCGCCGCGGGCGATGTTCATCGTCCCGAGCGTCGCGATGATCGGGTTGACCTTCAGGCGCACGATCAGCAGCCCGTTGACGAGCCCGAAGATGCCGCCGATCGCGATCGCGCCGAGGCTGGCGGCGATCAGCGACCAGCCGTGTCTGGCGGTGAAGCTGGCCGCGAAGACGGCCGCGACGGCGGCGACGGAGCCGACCGAGAGGTCGAGCCCGCGCGCGATCATCACGAGCGTCACGGCGCAGCCGACGAGCATCACCGGCGCCGTCTGCACGAGCACGTTCTTGAAGTTGTCGCCCGTCAGGAAACGGTCGTTGAGCTGCGAGAAGATCACGATCATCGCGATCAGCACGCCGAGCGTGACGACCGTCTGCACGTCGATCCCGCCGCGCTCGCGCAGCCGCTCCCGCAGCCGCGTGGACTGGATGCTCACTTCGCTTCCTCCTCTTCGCTCATCGCGACGGCGACGATCTCCTCCTCGCTGACGCCCGGCAGGAACTCACGGGCGATGCGCCCGTCCTTCATCACGCAGATGCGGTCGGCCATCCCGAGCACCTCGGGCAGCTCGGAGCTGACCATCACGACGGCCATGCCCGCGCGTGCGAGCCCGTCGACGATCCGGAACAGCTCCATCTTCGCGCCGACGTCGATCCCCTTCGTCGGCTCGTCGAGCAGCAGCACGCGCGGCCCGACGGCCAGCCACTTGCCGATCACGACCTTCTGCTGGTTGCCGCCGGAGAGCAGCGAGATGCGCTGCTCCAGCGACGGCGTCTTGACCGACAGCTGGGTCACGAGCCGCTGCGCCAGCGCCCGCGAGCGCTCCCCCTTGGGCCGCAGCCGCTTGTGCGTCTCCCAGATCGTCAGCAGGTTCTCGCCGACCGAGCGCAGCGCGACGATCCCCTGCCCGCGCCGGTCCTCCGGCACGAGCGCGAGGCCGGCGTCGATCGCGTCGCTCGGCCGCCGCAGCCGCAGCGGCCGCCCGTCCAGCTCAAGCGTGCCGCCGTCGAGCCGGTCGGCGCCGAACAGCGCCCGCAGCAGCTCGGTGCGGCCGGAGCCGACGAGCCCGGCGATCCCGAGCACCTCGCCGGCGCGGACGTCGAGGTCGACGCCGTCCAGCAGCGCGGTCCGCAGCCCGCGGGCGCGCAGCACGACCTCGCCGGCGGCGCGGCCGCCGTCGGGGTAGCCCTGCACGTTGCGGCCGACCATCAGCCGCACCAGCTCCTGCGGCGGCGTGCTCGCCGGGACGGTGTCGACGTGTCTGCCGTCCTTGAAGACGGTGACGCGATCGCCGATCTCGGCCAGCTCCTGCAGCCGGTGGGAGACGAACACGATCGCGCGCCCTCTCGCCTTCAGCCGCCGGATCAGCGCGAACAGCCGCGCGACCTCCTCGCCGGTCAGCGCAGAGGTCGCCTCGTCCATCACGATCACGCGGCTGTCGAGCCGCAGCGCGCGGGCGATCATCACGCCCTGCTGCTCGGCGATCGAGAGCGAGCGGACCGGCCGCCCCGGGTCGATGCCCGGGAAGCCGATCGACTCCATCAGCGCGCGCGCCTCGGCATGCGCCTCGCGGCGCTGCAGCAGGCCGCCGCGGACGACCTCGTTGCCGAGCACGATGTTGTCGGCGACCGACAGGCTCGGCACGACGCTCAGCTCCTGGAAGATGAACGCCAGCCCGTGCCGCTGCGCCTCCTGCGGACTCGCGAACGACACCTCCTCGCCGGCCAGCTCGATCGTCCCCTCGTCGGCGCGCTGGGCGCCGGCGAGGATCTTCACGAGCGTCGACTTGCCGGCTCCGTTCTCGCCCAGCAGGCAGTGGACCTCGCCTGCGGCCAGCTCGAAGTCGACGGCGTCGAGCGCGACGACGCCGGGGAAGCGCTTGCCGACCCCGCGCACGCGCAGCAGCGGCGGCGAGGCGGGCGGCCGCCCCGCGCGCTCTGCGCGGGACGGCCGGTCGGCGACACGGGACTGGGTCATCGTCTGCTCAGCCCGCGTCCGTCAGTTGCTCGGGTACTGGACGTCGAGCCACTCTCTGATCGCGGCCGCGTCGGGCTTGATCGGCGGGTAGACGAGCACGACCTGCGATCTCGCGTCGGTTCTGCCCTCCATGTCCGCGCCGAGCAGGTTGAACGAGGCGACCGCGAAGTCGTACGGCGGGTAGCCGCCCTCGGCCTTGTACGGCGTGTTCGGATCGCCCAGCTCTCTCATCACCGGCGCCGAGCCGTCGACGGAGGCGAGCACGCCCCAGTCGGCGTCGTACTTGCCGGCCGCCTTCAGCGCCTGCACCGTCCCCAGCGAGGAGTCGTTGTTGATGCCGAAGATGACGTTGACGTCGGGGTTGCCCTGGATCAGGTCGGTCGCGGCCGGGGCGGCCTTGTCGAGCGTGCCGCCGCCGTCGACGCTGGCGCCGATCTCGGCCGTCGGCACCTGCGACAGGAAGCCCTTGATGAAGCCGTTTCTGCGGTCCTGCACCTGCGGCAGCTCCGGCAGGTCGACGACGCCGATGACGGCCTGTCTGTCGCCGAACTTCGCGTTCCAGTAGGCGCCGGCGTTGCAGCCGACGATCTGCGAGCCGAGGTAGTCGTCGGCGAAGACGCGCGGCACCTGCTGCTCACGCGGCTGCACGTTGTACGTGACGACCTTCGAGCCGGCGTCGACCATCCGTCTGATCTGCGGGACCGAGGCGTCGCTGTCGAGCGGCGCGAAGGCGACCGCGTCGGGCTTGTCGGCGGCGATGTCCTCGACGACCTTCTGCACGCCGCTGGCGTCGAACTTGCCGTCGAAGGTCTTCAGCTCGAAGTCGTATCTGTCGGAGAACGACTTCCAGTGGTCCTGGATCGCGAGGAAGAACGGCTGGCCGAGGCCCATCGAGGTCCAGCTGACGCGCTTGCCGCTCAGCGGGCTGTCGGCCGGCTCGGCGAGCCAGTCGCCGGGGGCCGAGTCGTAGCCGGTGAAGCCGGCGACCGATCTCGGGATGTCGGCGATGACCGCCGGGTCCTTCGGCTCGCAGACTCTGTCGGAGAAGACGCTCGCCGCGATCTCGACCGCGTTGCCCTCCGCTCCGCCGCCGCCGGTCGCGGTCGTCGTCGTCGCGCCGGCGCTGGTGCTCGCCGCCGCTGTCGTCGCACCGTCGTCATCGTTGCTGCTGCCGCATCCGGCGGCTGCCGCGGCGGTGCAGACGAGCGCCGTCGCGATCAGCGCGCGGGCACCCCGCCCGCGCTGGGTCCGTCCGTCCATCTGGGTCTCCTCCATCTCAGTGGCCCGGTGGTAGTACCACCCTACGTGTGGACCGTTGGTCATGTCAAGTCATTTGCCCCGATCGCTCGCCGTGACGGGCGATCGGGGCGTGCAAAGGGCGCTCAGGCGCCCGTGTGGAACGCCTGCAGCTCTTCCAGGAAGGCCCAGCCGTCCCCGTTGCCGGCGTCGAAGCGGACGCGCAGCGCGGTCGTGCTGAGCGGCGCGAAGCGGAACGTTCTCTGCTCCGCGCCGGTCGCCGTCGCCGGCACGACCCAGCCCGTCACCGGGTTGGGCTCGCCGTTGGTCGGCGCGACGTCTCTCCAGGTCGCCCCGTCGAGGTACTGCAGCGTCAGGCTCGGCTGCGTCCGCGCGGCCGCGCTCAGGTACGAGACGACCGGCATCCGCAGCACGACCTTGTCGACCGTTCTCGCACTCGCCCACGCGACCTGCACCGTGTCGGGGAAGGTCGCTCTGGTGGCGTCGTTCCAGTAGCCGCTCGCCTCCTGCACGTGGCCGTCGTTGACCGCCGCGGCCGGGTAGCCGGCCAGCGCGCTCGACGCGCTCGCGCCGCCGCCGTTGGCGGCCGCCGCGAGGTTCGGCCCGTCGACCTGCGCGATCCCGGCCAGCGGGGTCGTCGCGCTCGCGACGTACTGGCCGACGGCGAGGTAGCCGAGCGCCGCGTTCGACGCCTCGTAGGGACCGACCGTTCTGTAGAAGCCGACCATGTCGATCACCGTCTGCCGCGCGAGCGCGGGATCGACCCGCTGCAGCGCGACGACCAGCCAGCCGACCGGCGTCCCCCAGTACGCGCCGTTCTGGTAGGTGCCCGGCGCGACGCCGGCCAGCAGGGCTCTCCAGTGCTCACCGGCCGGCAGGTGGCGCAGCTGGCCGTTCTCGACGACGCCGTCGTAGTTGCTCTCGAGCCAGTTCGCGATCGCGTCGGCCTGCGTGCTCGTCGTGACGCCGAGCGCGACGGCGTAGGCGCTGCCCCAGACGTCGATCTGGTCGTTCGCCTGCGAGGCGGCGAGGAACATCCCGCTCGCTCTGTCGTACAGCGTCTGCAGCCCGGTTCTGACCGCGGAGGCCTTCGCCGCCCACGTCGCCGCCGCTCTGCTGTCGCCGGCCGCCGTGTACAGCTCGGAGAGGTTGCCGGCGGCCTCCCAGAACAGCAGCGAGGAGAACAGCTCGTCGCCGGTCTTGGCGACCGTGTCGGTGAAGCCGTAGGGCGAGTGCAGATTGACGGGATCCATCCAGACGAGGTTGTTGGCCGCGTCCCACGGCACCTGCGCCATCGCTCTCTCGAGCTGCGCGGCGTATCTCGTGAAGAGCGTCAGGTCGCCGCTGTAGCGCCAGTACTCGTGCGCGGCCTGGACGAGGAACTGCGGGTTGTCCGACGGCGGCTGGCTGCCGAAGACGTTGTAGACCGGGGTGCCGTCGCCGTAGACGCGATCCGGGATCGCGCCGTCGCCCGCCCGTTGTCTGTCGATCAGGTAGCGGAAGTTCTCGCGCGCGTCGGCGGCGCCGACGCCCTGCGGGCGGCCCTCCAGCATGTACTGCCAGTCGCGCACCCAGAGCGCGTTGTAGGAGGCGACGCCGTCGGGCGTGTAGATCGGCGTGCCGTCGTACCCTCTGATGCGCGAACCGGCCTCCAGCCGCGTCGCCTCGCCGCGCAGCCAGTCGGCGGCGCGGTCGTAGTCGCCGAGCTGGGTCGCGTCGTAGACCTCCAGCTCCTCCAGGAACGACCAGCCGTCGCTGTTGCCGCCGTCGTAGCGGACGCGGATCGCGCTCGTTCTCAGCGGCGCGAAGTAGAAGCTGCGGGCCTGGTCGCCGGTCGCCGCCGCCGGCGCGACCCAGCCGGCGGCCGGGTTGGGCTGGCCGTTGGTCGCTCTGACCGCCTGCCAGGCGCTGCCGTCCCAGTACTGGAGCGTCAATCTCGCCATCGTCCGCTGCGCCGCGGTCAGGTGGCCGGCGACCGGCAGCCGCAGCACGACCTTCGAGACCTGCCGCGCGCTGGCCCAGCCGACCTGGACCCAGTCGGGGAAGACGTGCTGCGTGTCGTCGTTCCAGTAGCCGCCGGTCGTCTGGCGTCTGCCGTCGTTGACGGCGGCGACCGGGTAGCTGCCGAGCGCGCCGGAGGCGGTCGCGCTGCCGCCGTTGGCCGGCAGCGCGAGGTTGGGCGGCTCGGCCGCGGTCGCCGAGCCTGCGAGCACAGCGGTCGCGGCGGCTGCGAGCGCGCACGCGGTGGCGACCCGGCGACGTGCGCCGGGCGATGCGGAGACGGACATCCCGTTGCTCCCTTCGTCAAAGCCGCGTGCAGGTGTGCGGCGGCGGGCGCGCGCAGGCATGCGCGCGCCGCGATCTCTCCTCCGCCCACCTGACCTGGCGCGGCCCCGTGGCCAGGTGGTACTACCACTCTAGGCAGGAGCGCGAGGCGCTGTCAAGCGGCCGGGGCCGGTCGGCCGATCAGGTACCCCTGCCCGTAGTCGCAGCCGAGCCTCCGCAGCAGCTCGTGCTGCTCGCGCGTCTCTACGCCTTCGGCGACGACGCGCAGGCCGAGGCTCCTGCCCATCGCCACGAGGGCGGTGACGATCGCGCGGTCGTCGCGGTGTTCCACGACGCCGTCGACGAACGAGCGGTCGATCTTGATCGCGCCGATCGGGTGCTGCTTGAGGGCCGCGAGCGACGAGCAGCCGGTGCCGAAGTCGTCGAGCGCGATCCGCGCGCCCATCTCGTGCAGCGCCGCGACCGACCTGGCGGTCTCCGGGTCCTCGCCGAGCAGCGCCGTCTCGGTGATCTCGATCCAGAGCCGATCGGGGGAGATCCCGTGCTCCGCGAGCGCCGCCGCCACCAGCAGCGGCAGCGCCGGGGCGCGCAGCTGCCGCGGCGACACGTTGACCGCCAGGAACACGGCGGGGCCGTGCGCGCGGACGAGCGCGGGCATCGCCGCGCACGCCGTCCGCAGCGCCCAGGCGCCCAGCTCGTGGATCAGCCCGCTCTGCTCGGCGATCGGGATGAACTCGTCCGGCGAGACCGAGCCAAGCTCGTCGTTCTTCCACCGCAACAGCGCCTCGACGCCGCAGACCTGCCCGTCGCCGAAACGCTGCAGCGGCTGGTAGACGACGCTCAGCTCCTCGCGCTCGATCGCGTGCCGCAGCCCGTGCTCGAGCGCGCGCCGGCGACTCGCGCCCGTGACGTCGACCTCGACGTCGCGCCGGTCGCGACCGGCGAACAGGACGGTGGCCATCCGCAGCTCGATCTCGTGCGCCAGCCCCGCCGCGAGGTGGGCGAGCAGCCGCAGGTCGGCGTCGCTCCAGTCGCGCGGCTCGCCGTCGATCACGCAGAGCGCGCCCAGCGGCTGGCCCGAGACGACGATCGGAGCGCCGGCGTAGGCGACCACGCCGAGGTCGGTGACGGCGCCGTTGCCGCTCAGCAGCGCATGGCTGCGGGCGTCGCCGACGGCCAGCGGCCGGCCCTCGCCGACGACGTAGCGGCAGAAGGAGCGCGTCAGCGGCAGCTCCCGCGCCGCGTCCGCGCCGGTCGCACCGACGACGGCCTTGACGAGCTGGCGCCGCTCGTCGACGAGCGAGACGATCGCCAGGGCGGCGTCAAGCGCCTCGGCCGCGCCGTGCGCCCAGCGCCCGAGATCGTCGTCGCGGGCGGAGTCCATCAGGCCGGAGCGCCGCAGCACGTCCAGCCGCTCGGCGCTGGCCAGGACCTCGTCGACGTCGCGCGCGGCGAAGGTGGTCGTCATGCGACCAGCGCGAGCGCGCGCCGTCGGTGCCTGCGGACGAGGACGACGGCGCCGAGTATGCGCTGTGTCGTCATGGCGTCTTCTCGATGGAACAAGCTGTCAGCCGATGCGCAGCGTGGCCGTGTCACGGGCGGTCGCGCCGGCCGGGGCGACGGCGCTGAGAACGAGCGTGTAGGTCCCGCGGGGAGCGGCTCTGCGCCCGAGCCTGCCGTTCCAGATGAGCGACGCGCGGCCGGCGCTGCGACGCGTGACGCGCGCGGTCGCGACCGTTCTTCTCCCGCGCATCAGCGCGAGCGTGACCGTCGCCGGACCGCTGACGGCGAAGCGCAGCCGGACCGGCTTGCCGCGCAGCGATCTGAAGCTGGCGGCCGACAGCAGCACGCTCAGGTCGGGATGCGCGCTGCCGCTCGTGCCGGGTGCGCCGGTCGCGCCGGGTGCGCCGGTCGCGCCGGATGCGCCGGGTGCGCCCGTCGCGCCGCTGCCGCCTGTGGCGCCGATGC
>DATIOB010000685.1:0-4871 GCA_035473605.1 Conexibacter sp. | reverse complement strand
CGAAGCGGATGAAGGCGATCACGATGGTGCTGATCGGCGCCGTGCTGATCGCCTCCACCGTGCTCGTCAGCGGCACGAGCGCGCCGCCGGCGTAGCGGGGCGCCGCACCGGCGCGGGCGGCGCTCGCGCCTACGCGGCCCGCTCGACCAGCCGCGCGCGCAGACGCGCCTGCACGTCCTCGCCGAGCCCGAGGCCGTCGGCGAACCAGCCCGCCGCATCGCCGTGGCGCCGCTCCAGCTCGTCGAGCCCGGCCGCCAGATAGGACGGGTCGACGCCGAGGATCGGATGCAGCAGATCCGGGTCGCCGCCGCTCGCGGCGAAACGGTCGACGAGCGGTCTGAAGCCCGCGAACGCCAGCTCGTCGCTGAGCATGAAGTCCGCCAGCACCGCGCTGGCCGGCACGTCGAGCAGCAGCAGGAGCGCCGCCGCGGCCCAGCCGGTGCGGTCCTTGCCGGCGGTGCAGTGGAACAGCAGCGGCAGCTCGTCGTCGGCGGCGTCGGCGATCGCGCGGTAGAGCGTCGCGTACGCCTCGCGCGCGCTCGGCAGCGTGACGAAGTTGCGGTAGGTGCGCTCGAACAGCTCCTGCACGACGCCGTCGCGGACCGCCTGCTCGACCCTCTCGACCTCTCTGATCAGCCGCGGCAGCCGCGCCGGCACGGCGCTCGCGTGATCGCCGAGCACGTTGGCGACGATCTGCCGCGTTCCCTCTGGCACGCGGTCGGCGCCGGCCGCGCGCTCGGCGTCGGTGCGCAGGTCGACGACCGTGCGCACGCCGAGCGCGGCGAAGGCCGCGACCGTGTCGCCCTCGATCCGGTCGAGCTGGCCGGAGCGCAGCAGCAGCCCGCTGCGCACGCGCCCGCCGTCGCGCGTCGGCAGGCCGCCGGCGTCGCGCAGGTTCGGCAGCGCGGGCAGCGGCGGGGCGGGACGGGTGTCGGAAGCGTCGTCGGCGAGCGGCACGGGCCGCAGGTTAGCGGCGGCCGGCCGCCGGAGCCGCCACGCGCAGGCCGTCTCAGCCGACCGGCGCCGCGAGGGACGCACCCTGCTCGTGCGCCGGTCCCAGCAGCCGCAGCTCTCGGGCGCGGCGCACCGCCGTGCGGCGATCGGGCGCGTCGAGCTTGCGGTAGATGTGCTTCAGGTGCGTCTTGACGGTGTTGACCGAGACGTACAGCTCGCCCGCGATCTCGCGGTTGGACAGCATCGTCGGCAGGCAGCGCAGCACCGCCTCCTCGCGCTCGCTGAGCGGCTCCGGCAGCGTCAGCGGCCGCTCGCCGTCCTGCTCCAGCAGCTCCAGCAGCTCGCCCGCGAACGAGCGGTGCGCCGTGCCGACGCGGATCGCCCGCCGCAACGGCGCGCGCACCGCCGGCGCGTGTGCGAGCAGCTCGTGCCGGAAGCCCTCGGGCTCGGCCAGCGCCAGCGCGCGCTCCAGCGCCGCGCAGGCGCCCGCGGGATCGTCGAGCGCCTCGCGCGCGATCGCCTCGGTCGTCCACAGCTCGACAGCGACGGCGCGCGGCAGCCCGGTGCGCTCCAGCCACGGCGCGACCGTCGCGCACGCCGCCAGCGGCTCACCGGCCGCCAGCCGCAGCCGCGCCAGCGCCTCAGCCGGCTCCGGCCGCCGCTGCTGCTCCTCCTTCTGCTCGCAGGCGCCGCGCAGCAGCAGGTCGGCCGCCTCGCGCTCGCCGCGCGCCGCCCGCAGCAGTCCTTCGAAGGCGACGAAGCGCGCCCGCAGCGGCGGCGACAGCGGCCACGTCCGCAGCTCCGCCTGCGCCGCACGCAGCTGCGCGACCGCCGCGTCCCACGCGCCCGCTGCCGCCAGCAGCGCGATCCGCTGCAATGCCACGAAGGCGCGCAGCGGCGGCTCGCCGAGCAGCCGCACGGAGCGCTCGGCGCGCACCAGCACGTGCTCGGCTTCCTCGAGCCGCTCCCAGTGCAGCAGCACGGCGGCGAGCGTCGCCTGCGCCGTCGCCGCGGCCGGCGTCCCCTCCCAGCCGCGCCGCTGCGCGAGCGCGAGCGCCTCACCGGCGGCGTCGGCGGCGCAGACGAGCCGGCCGGAGAGCGCGCGGGCGAGCGCCAGATGGGACTGCGCGAGGAGCGCGACGGCGTCGAGCTCGCGTTCGCGCGCCGCTGCCAGCGCCGCCTCCAGGCGCTGCTCGCCGGTCTCGAGCCGGCCGCGCCAGACCTCGACGGCGCCGAGCTGCGCGAGCGCGAGCACGCGCAGCCCGTCGGCGGTGGCGGCGTCGTCGTCGCGCGGTCCGCCGCGGGCGAGCTCACGTGCCGCGGCGGCCAGGATCGCGCCCGCGCGGGTGGTCCGGTCGACCTCGCCGCGCACGCGACCGAGCAGCAGCTCGACGATCGCGTGGCCGCGCGCGGGGCCGGCCGGCCGCGGTCTTGGCTGCGCCCGCGACGCATCGCTGTCCCGCGCGGGGCCGCCCGCCTGGTGCGCCTGCCGGGCGGCGTCGGACTGCGCGAGCAGCAGCGCCGCCGCACCCTCGTCGCCGGCCGCGGCGCGCGCGGCGGCGCGCGCCAGCAGCAGCTCCGGCGCAGCCTCCCGCTGCTGCGGCGGCAGCTGCTCGGCGGCCTCGTCCAGCAGCGCCAGCTCGCCGTCGAGCAGCAGGCGCGGCCACTGCTCGGCAACCAGCTCGGCGACGAGCTGCGACGCGCCGGCCGCGAGCCCGTGGACGATCGCGGCGCGGGTGTCGCCGGCGTCGCGCTGCCAGCGCGCGGCGCGGCCGTGCAGCTCCTCCAGCTCCTCCGGCGCGGTGTGCGCCAGCTCGCTGCGCAGCAGGCCGGCGAACAGCGGGCCGTAGCGGTAGCTGTCGCGGCGCCCGTCGCGCTCGACGAGCGCGTTGCCGTGCGCCAGCCGTTCCAGCAGCTCGGCGGCGTCGGGGCGGCCGCCCAGCTCGACCGCCAGCGCGACCGGCAGGGAATCGGCGACCGAGGTGCGCAGCAGGAAGCCGCGCACGTCGCCGGACAGCTCGGCCAGCAGCTCGGTGCGGATGAAGTCGGCGACGGCGCGATCGTGGCCGCCGTAGCCTGCGACGAAGGCGGCCGCGTCGCCGCCGTGCTCGCGCAGCGCCAGCGCGGGCAGCACGAGCCCCGCCGCCCACCCGCCCGAGCGGCGCCACAGCTCGCGCGCGTCGACGGCGTCGAGGCGCGCGCCCCAGCGCTGCAGCAGCGCCTGCGCCTCGTCGGCGTCGAAGGCGAGGTCGTCGGCGCGGATCTCGCTGAGGCGGCCGCTGACGCGCAGCCGCTGCAGGCCCAGCGACGGCTCCGCGCGGGCGATCAGCACCAGGCGCAGCGCCGCCGGCGCGTGCCGCAGCAGCGCCGTGAGGTCCTCCTCGATCGCGGGGTCGCGCAGCTCCTGGAGGTCGTCCAGCACGAGCATCAGCTCGCGCGTGCGCGCGGCGAGCAGCTCGACGAGCGCGGTGAAGAGGCCGTCGATGCGGCCGCGCGGCGGCAGCCGCAGCGCGGCCAGCTCCGCGTCGCCGGGATCGGCGCGCGCGAGCGCGGCGAGCACGCCGCCCCAGAAGACGCGGCGGCTGTCGTCGCGGCGGTCGAGCGAGAGCCAGGCGACCGGCCACGTGACGGCGGCCGAGCTGCGCAGCCAGGAGGCGACGAGCGCGGTCTTGCCGCTGCCGGCCGGCGCACAGACGAGCGTCGTCCCGTTCGCGGTGCCGTGCGCGAGCCGCGTGAACAGCCGCCTGCGCGGCAGCAGCGACACGGGCGGCGTCGGCGGCGAGAGCTTCGTCGCGATCGTGTGCGCCGAACTGCTGTCGGTGGCGTGCGCCAAAGCTCGCTCCCGCTGCCTCGTTCCCCCGCTCGGCCCGTGGTGCTGCGGCGAGCATACCGCTCCAAGAACAGGTTGCTCAAAGCTTTCAAACTGGTTGTGTCGTCGCACCCTCACCCGATCGGGGTGATGCCCCGTCACCCGCGCCGCTCCAGAATCAGAGCGACGATGATCGCCGATCACCCGCCGCCGCCGCCGCGCGCGCTGGTGCACCGCCCGCGGCTGCTCGACCGGCTCGACCGCGGCGCAGAAGGACCGTTGACGGTCGTCAGCGGGCCGCCCGGCGCCGGCAAGACGACGCTGGCCGCCGACTGGGCGCGCGAGCGCGCGGCGCAGGATCGCGCCGTCCTGTGGCGCAGCGCGGGGGCGCCCGACGCGGTCGCCGCGCTGGTCGACGAGCTGGCGCGCGCGCAGCCGAAAACGGGCGCATCACCGCTCGTCGTCGTGGTGGACGAGCTGGCACCGGCCGTCGCCCCCGAGTGTCGCCGCCTGCCCGATCGCGCCCTCTCCGCCCGCCTCGCGGAGCTGCTGCGCGCGCGGGCCGGGACGCTGCGGCTGGTGCTCTGCACGCGCGGCGAGTCGCCGCTGCCGCTCGGCCGCGCCCGCCTCGACGGCGAGGTCGTCGAGATCGGTGCCGACGAGCTGGCCTTCACGTTGGAGGAGGCGCGCGCGCTGCTGGCGACGCGCCTGCCGGCCGAGACGGCGCACGCGCGCTGGAGCGAGGTCGAGGGCTGGGCCGCCGGGCTCGCGCACGAGCCTGGCGAGATGCCGGGCTACATGCGGCGCGAGCTGCTCGACCCGCTCGACCCCGCCCGCCGCGACTTCCTGCTGCGCGTCAGCGTCGCCGACGAGCTGACGCCAGCGCTCGCCGAGGCGCTCGCGGACGGCAGCGTGCCCGACGCCGGCGCGACGCTCGAACGGCTCGCGCGCGACCACGCGCTCGTCGTCCCGCTCGACCGCCACGGCGGCGGCTACCGGCTGGCGCCGCCGCTGCGCGACGCGCTGCGCGCGCTGCTGCCGCAGGCGCTCCCGGGCGCGGAAGCCGAGCTGCACCGTCGCGCCGCCGACTGGCACGCGCGGGCCGGCG
>DATIOB010000684.1:0-15713 GCA_035473605.1 Conexibacter sp. | reverse complement strand
GTCGAGCCGCTCTGGAACACGCCCGCGGTCGCCTTCGACCGCACGCTCGTCGCGGCGCTCGCCGAGGCGGTCGCGGCGAGCGGCGTGACGGCGCCGCCGCTCGTCTCCGGCGCCCTGCACGACGCCGTCGCGATCGCGCGCAGCGGCGTGCCGGCGGCGATGCTGTTCGTGCGCAGCATCGGCGGCATCAGCCACAACCGGATCGAGGACAGCGGCGAGGACGACCTCGCCGCCGCCCTCGTCGTCTACGCCGCGGCGGTCGAGACGATCGCCGCGCGTCTCACCGCGCCGCGGTGAGACGCGCGGCCGGTCGCCTCAGCGCACCGCGGTGACGAACGCGACGACCTCCGCCGTCACGCTCCAGCGCACGCGCTGGAGCCGCGGCAGGAAGGCGATCGTCCCCGCCCGCAGCGGGTGCCGCGTGCCGTCGGGCAGCTCGATCTCGCCGGCGCCGCCCACCACGTAGAGGCTGCGGTCGGCCGGCTGCTCGTCGTCGTGCTCGCCGACGGCGAGCGTGACGGTGCCGGCCGCGACCGCCGGCGACTGCGCGGCGGTCGCCAGCGGCGCCAGCTCGCCGCCGTCGAGCGCGGCGATCCCGAGCGCCGGCGCGAGCGCGTCGCCGTGCGGCGTCTCGATCACGGTGATGAACTCGTGGTTGGTCGAGGTCGGCGCGAAGGCGGCGTGCCCGCCGGCCTCCAGGAACAGCTGCCGGCCGGGCGCGATCTCGACCATCCGCCCGCCGACCGTCGTGCGGCCCTCGCCGGAGAGCGTCACGACCGTCTCGTGGTAGGGCAGCGTGAACTCCGACGCCGCGGGCGTGACGCGGAAGATCCCGCAGCGCACGTCGGCGGCGGCGCCGTCGGCGACGCTCTGGCGGTGCAGGTACCAGACGCCGTCGCGCTCGCCGTCGCGCTCCTCGCCGAACTCGGCCAGCTCGCGCGGGTCGTCGACATGCGCGACGACGGCGCGCGGCGCGGCGGGCTCGGCCAGGCGGCTCGGCCCGCTCGACTCGCTCCCGCCGCTCATCGCGGCGGCTCCTGCAGCGCGTAGACCTTGTCGGTCGGCTCGAGCGTCTCCCAGACGCCGCTGAAGCCGGCTCGCAGCACGAACGCGTCGCCGGGGCCGAACTCGCTGCGCACCCCGTCGGCGTCGACGATCGCGACGCGGCCCGACTGCAGCACCGACAGCTCGTCGTGCGGCTGGTCGTCGATTCTCAGCCGCCCCGGCTCGCCGTGCCAGGAGCCGATCGCGATCCCGCCGCCGGTCACGAGGCGGTTCCACGCCTGCTCCGTCCACGGCCCGCTCAGCACGTCGTCGGGACCGATCGCCGGCGTCGAGGGCGCGATCCCGTCGCGCACGACCGCCACCACCGTCTCGCCCATGCTCACGCCTCCGCGTCGTCGTCGCCGGGCCAGGTCAGCTCCCAGCCGGAGAACTCGCTGTACGCCCGCACCGAGGCGGTCAGCGCCTCCGGGTAGCCCTGCTCGACCGTCTCGGCCTCGGTCGCCCAGTCGAGCACCGCGCGCGAGAAGGCGAGCGGGGCTCTGAACGCCTCCGGGTGGACGCGGTCGACCGTGTCGGCGTCGGTGTGCAGCCAGTTCGTCATCCCCTGCCCGAGGTTGATCCACGGCACGCCGCCGCCGCTGAGGCTCCAGGTGTCGTACGGCACGACGGCGGCGGCGACCGGCCAGTCGAAGCCCAGCTCGTCGACCTGCGCGCGCACCGCGTCGATCACCGACGGCGCCGCGACGCCGTAGATCGCGTTGAGGTGGATCGGCGCGCCGACGACGTCGAAGTTGAGCGCGAAGACGGTCTCCTCCAGCAGCTCGGGCCGGTCGCGCACGAGCGCGCGCGGGCCGTGCAGGCCGGTCTCGTGACCGGAGTAGATGACGAACTTCACCGCGCGGCGACGGCGGCGGCCGGCGGCGGCCTCGGCGGCGAGCCACTGCGCGAGACAGAGCACCATCGCGCTGCCGCCGGCGTTGTCGATCGCGCCGGCGCCGGTCGGGGCGGTGTCGTAGTGCGCGGCGACGATCACCGCGCCGGCCTCGGGGTCGGTGCCGGGCAGCGTCGCGAGGATGTTCGCGCAGCTGCCCTCCTCGACCTCGAAGCGGCAGAGGAGCTCGGCCTCGGTCGCGCCCGCGTGGATCAGGCGGGCGGCGTCGCGGTAGTGGATCACCGCGGCCGGCGGCGGCGGGGCGTGCTCGCTCTTCTCCCAGTCGAAGAAGGTGTCCAGCGGCGCGTGCGCGCCGGCGTTGGTGGTGAAGAGGACGGCCGCGGGGCGCCACTCCAGCAGCCGTCTGTAGAGCAGGTCGTCGGGGTAGTCGATGTAGGAGTCGCGCGAGATCAGCAGCACCTTGCCGGCCGGGTCGATGCCGCGCACGTAGCCCTCGGCGCCGGTCCCGATCGCGACGATCTCGCCGCGCACCGGCGTCGGCCCGGTGTCGCCCGCGAACCAGACCGGCTGGTGCTCCAGCTCGGTCCACGCGCCGTCGATCAGCACGCGCAGCGCCGACTCCGGCGAGCGGTAGCTGGGCTGGCGGAACTCGTGCCGGTCGAGCTGGAGGCCCAGCTCGTCGAAGCTGCGCGTCAGCTGCTGCTCGGCGGCGCGCGCGGCCGGTGTGGCGGCGAGTCGCGGGCCGCTCTCGCCGGCCAGCCGCACGACGTGCTCGTATGCCTGGAGGTGGTCCATCTGTCGGCTCCTTGGTGCGGGTCAGAAGTTGTCGGCGGCGAGCAGCGCGCGTGCGACGAGGCCGGCGCTCTCGACCGCGCCGGCCATCCACGCCGGCCAGTGCGTCGCGACGTCGGCGCCGGCGAAGTGGATCCGTCCCTCGCGCCGCTGCAGCGCCGCCTGCACGCGCGGCCGGAACGAGATCCCGTCGGAGAAGCGGTCGTCGTTCCACGGCTCGTGGTCGACGGCGAGCACGCGCGCGCCCGGCAGGTACGGCTGCACGGCCGCCTCGACGGCGGCGCGGTCGGTCGGGTCCAGCTCCTCCGCGACGCCGGCGAAGGCGGCGCAGAGGACGGCGTCGCCGATCGTCTCCTCGGAGGAGATCCACTGCAGCGGCGAGCCGGTCCCGGCGCAGATCACGGGCGCGGGCGCCTGGTCGAGCAGGATCCACAGCTTGATCGTGCGGACGCGGTGGCCGCGCTCGATCGCCTCCCACTTGTCGGCGGGCAGCGGCGGCTCGAAGGCGATCCGCTCCCACGTCTCGACCGGCGCGGTGACGATCGCCCGGCGCGCGGCGAGGCGGGCGCCGTCGGCGGTCTCGGCGACGACGCCGTCGTCGTCCTGGACGAGCCGCGTGACGGTGGTCGACAGCAGCAGCTCGGCGCCGCCGTCGGCGGCGAGCGCAGCGACGAGGCTGCCGGTGCCGTCGGCGAAGGTCTCCTCCAGCGCCGCGAACTGCGCCCAGACGCTGTTGTCGAGCTGCGCGACCCAGTCGACGACGTGCAGCAGCGGCAGCTCTTCCGCGTGCGCGCCGGCGAAGAAGCAGGGCAGCGACTCGAACAGGTCGCGCGTCGCCGCGGGCAGCTGCAGCCGGTCGAGGAAGGCGCCGTAGGGCTCCTCCAGCGCGCGCAGCTCCTGGTCGTCGTAGCGTCTGCCCGCGACGAGCTGGCGTGAGGCCTCGATCAGCGCCGCGGCGGCCCGTTCGAGGTCGAGCAGCTGCTCAGGCGGGACCGGCATGCCGTGGCGCAGCTCGCCGCCGGTGTGCCAGCGCAGCGCCGGCAGCTCGGGCTGTCGTCTGACCGCGATCCCGTAGCGCTCGATCTCGGCGCGCAGCGCATGCTGGCGTCTGGAGTCGAAGTAGGTCCCGCCCATCTCGACCTTCACGTCGCTGTCGGCGAAGCGGCGGTGGAGCGTGCGCCCGCCGATGCGGTCGCGCCCCTCCACCAGCGCGACCGTCAGCCCCGCCGCGGTCAGGTCGCGCGCGGCGGTCAGCCCGGCGAGGCCGGCGCCGACGACGAGCACGTCCCAGCGCGCGTCGGCGGTCACGCTCATCCGACGACGACCAGCTCGCGGCCGCTGCCGGGCGTGATCAGCCGGCAGCCGTCGGCGGTCACCTCGACCGTCTCGCTGAAGCCGACGCCGGAGCGCTCGCGCGGCGACCACAGGCAGATCGGCAGGTGCAGCGTCATCCGCGGTCGCAGCTCGAACGCGGAGCCCTCGGCGAGGTAGCCCGGGTACTCGGTCCAGGTCGGCTGCAGGCCGAGCCCGCAAGAGTACCCGTAGGTGCCGGGGAAGAAGGTGTCGGCCGGCAGGTCGTCGACCGCGTCGGCGGCGGAGCGCGCGACGTCGTGGCCGCTGCGGCCCGGCTTGATCTCGCGCAGCAGCGCGGCGACGACGTCGAGCGCCATCTGCGACAGCCGCCGCGTCGCCTCGCTCGGCTCCTCCACCGAGGCCGTCCGCATCAGCGGCGCGGCGTAGCGGCGGTGGGCGCCGGAGGACTCGAGGTAGACGGCGTCGCCGCTGCGCAGCGGGATCCGCTGGTGGGTCAGGAACGGCATGTGGCCGGCGCGCACGCCGGTGACGACCATCGGGTCGATCGGCATCAGCTCCGAGCCGGCGCCGATCGTCGCCTCGTAGCAGGCGGCGGCGAGGTCGTTGTCGGTGCGCCCGGGCGCGATCGCGGCGATCGCGGCCTCCAGCCCGACGGCGGTGTACGCGCCGGCCTGCCGCATCGCGGCCAGCTCGGCGTCGCTCTTCAGCAGCCGCTGCTCGGGGATCAGCAGCGTCGCGTCGACCCACGTCCGCCCCGGCAGCGCGGCCTGCACGGCGGCGACCGTCGCGGGATCGAACGAAGGCGAGGAGTAGGTGTCGATCTTGCCCAGCTCGACACCGACGCGGGCGCCCTCCGGCGCGTGGTCGGCGAGCCGCTCGACGATCAGGCTGGCGACGTCGCGGCCGGTGTGCCAGCCCTCGATGCTGACCTCGGTGACCTCCGTGAACAGCTCGACGCACGACAGCTCGAGGTCGGGGCAGACGATCGCGATCTCGCCGTCGCGGCCGACGATCGCGCAGGTCGAGCCCGACGGCATGACCGTGTCGTAGCCGGTCAGCCAGCAGAGGTTGCCGCTGTTGCCGACCAGCAGCACGTCGAGCCCCGCGGCCTCCATCGCCGCGCCCACGGCGGCGCGGCGGGCCGCGTACTCGGCCGGCTCGAAGGCCAGCTCCTTGGGCAGCGGGTACGCGCGGAGGCTGTCGAGGAGGCTCACGTGGGGTCCTTCGGATCGAGCGGTTGACGAACAGATGCGAGCAGCGGCCAGCCGCCGCCCGGCGTGGTGAAGCACCGTCACGCCTCGCGCACGCGGCCGATCGACCCGCGCGAGAGCAGGCCGTTGGGCCGGAACAGCAGGATCGCGACGATCACGACGACGACGATCGCGTCGCGGTAGGGCTGCAGGCTGGCCGGCAGGATCTGCTCCAGCACCGTCTGCAGGAGCCCGTAGAGGAGGCCGCCGAGCGCGGCGCCGGAGAGGTTGCCGAGCCCGCCGATGATCGTCGCGAGGAAGGCGGCGATCACCGGCGTCAGCCCCATCGACGGGTCGACCGAGCCGCGCTGCCCGACCCACAGCACGCCGGCGACGCCGGCCAGCAGGCCCGAGAGCGCGAAGGCGAGCACGAACATCGAGTTCGCGCGCACGCCGACCAGCCGCGCCATCTCGAAGTCGATCCCGGCGGCGCGGATGCAGCGGCCGAGCGTCGAGCGGCGCAGGAACAGCGTCAGCGCGACCAGCAGCACGACGACGACCGCGATCGTGACGAGCTGCAGGCTGCCGATCTCGATCGAGCCGAGCGAGACGCTGGAGGAGAACAGGTCGGGCGTCGCGACCGGCTTGGCGCGCGTCGAGATCAGCTCGGCGAACAGCACCTGCAGCACGACGCTGATCGCGAAGCTCGACAGCAGCAGCGTCTCCAGCGATGCGCCGCGCAGCGGCCGGAGGGCGATCCGCTCCATCGCGACCGCGGCCAGCGCGGCGGCGATCACGCCGACCAGCGCCGCCGGCCAGAACGGGACGCCGAGCGCGATCGCGCCGACGAGCGCGTAGCCGGTGATCGTCAGCAGCTCGCCGTGCGCGAAGTTGATCAGGCCCATCACGCTGTAGACCATCGCCAGGCCGATCGCGAGCAGCGCGTACGTGCCGCCGAGCGCGATCCCGTTGACGAGCGTCTGGATCACGGTGTCCATCCGACTAGCTCCCTGCTCCGAAGTAGGCCCCGACGAGGTCCTCCGGCGCGCCGATCTGCTCGGGCGTGCCGGAGGCGGTGACGCGCCCGGAGGCGAGCACGTAGCAGCGGTCGGCGAGCGCCATCGCCTCGGCGACGTCCTGCTCGACCAGCAGCATCGTCGTGCCGCGCTCGCGCAGCGCGGCGATCGTCGCGAAGACGACGTCGACGAGCTGCGGCGAGAGGCCGAGCGACGGCTCGTCGAGCAGCAGCAGCTCCGGGTCGGACATCAGCCCGCGCGCGATCGCGACCTGCTGCTGCTGGCCGCCGGAGAGGCTGCCGGCCAGCCGCGCGCCGGCGTCGCGCAGCAGCGGGAACAGCTCCCGCAGCTCCTCCAGCCGCGCCCGCGTCTGCTCGCGGTCACGCCGGCCGGCGGCGCCGACGCGGCCGACGAGCAGGTTGTCGTCGACCGTCATCGAGCCGAACAGCTGGCGCCCCTCGGGCACCAGCGCGATCCCGCGCCGCACGCGCTGCTCGGGCGTCACGCCCGCCAGCTCCCGCCCGTGCAGGCGCAGGCCGCCGCTGACGGTCGGTCCGACGCCGGCGATCGCGCGCAGCAGGCTCGTCTTGCCGGCCCCGTTGGGGCCGAGCAGGGCGACGACCTCGCCGGCGGCGACCGTCAGCGAGACCTCCTCCAGCGCGCGGATCGCGCCGTAGGCGGCGTCGAGCGCGGCCACCTCCAGCAGCGGCGCGGGATCGGCGGGCGCGCTCATCAGCCGATGACGGGCGGGTAGTCCGCGGGGTCGGGGGTGACGGTCTCCCACACTCTCGTTCTGTCGCCGCCGAGCAGCGACTTGACCAGCACCGGGCGCAGCTGCGTGTTGCCCGAGCCCGGCCAGTCGTAGGAGATCGTGCCGGCGACGCCGGGCACGTCCTTCAGTCTCGCTATCGCGGCGGCGAGCTGGTCGCCGTCGCCGCCCGCTCTGACGGCGGCGTCGATCACGCTGACGACGTCGGCGCCCATGACGGCGTAGACGCCGCCGGCGTCGGCGCCGGAGGCTGCCGCGACCTCGGCGATGAATCTGCCGGCGGGGGCGTCGGCGTTGCTGTCGGCGATGCTGGTGAAGTAGACGTCTCTGCGGATCGCGTCGCTGAGGCCCTGGACGGCGGGCGACTCGATCGAGTCGCCGATCACCGGCACGGTCACGCCCGCGCCGCGCAGCTGCTTGAGCAGCGTCGCGATCGCCGGCTCGTACATCGTCGTGTAGAGCACCTGCGGCTTGGCGCGCTTGACCTGCTGCACGATCGTCGCGAAGTCCTGCTGGTCGAGCGCGAAGCTGGCGCTGCCGACGATCGTGCCGCCGGCCGCCTCGAAGGCGCTCTTGAAGTACTCGACGCCGTTCTGCGTGTAGCCGGTGTCGGGCGAGCCGAGCAGGAACCCTCTTCTCCAGCCGCGCTCGATCGCGTACTGCGCGGCGACGGTCG
Source organism: Conexibacter sp. (assembly GCA_035473605.1). Classification (GTDB taxonomy): domain Bacteria; phylum Actinomycetota; class Thermoleophilia; order Solirubrobacterales; family Solirubrobacteraceae; genus Conexibacter. The sequence goes on along the minus strand of DATIOB010000684.1, from coordinate 8,059 downwards.
GGTGGGCGCGCTCAGGCGCGAACATCTGGAACAGCTGGTCGCCGACTCTCTCGGGATTCGACGGGCAGCCGAAGGCGGGGACCTTGGCGCGCTGCGCGACCTGGCCGCCGGCGATCGCCGGGTCGGAGTCGCAGGCGAGGATCAGCGCGTCGACGCCGTCGCCGATCAGCTCCTGCGCCTTCGTCGCCTGCTCCCCGATGTCGGAGCGCATGTCGACGACCTTCAGCTCGATCTTGCGTCTGCCGGCGATGCCGCCGTCGGCGTTCAGCTCCGCGACGCGCTGTCTGACGCCGCCGAGGATCGGCACGTCGAACGGCGCCAGGTAGCCGGTCTGGCCGTTGGCGACGCCGATCACGAAGGCGTCGTCGCCGCCGTCGGAGCTGCCGCCGGAGCTGCCCGAGCCGCCGCTGGTGGTGGCGTCGCCGCAGCCGGCGGCGAACAGGCCCCCGAGCGCTGTCGCTGCGAGCGCGGCGCCGAGCGCGGCGCGCTGTCTGATCTGACTCATACCGCCCGTCTTTCTTTGAATGCCTTGGCCGACTTCGCGCCCATGTAGGCGCCAAGCACCTCGGGGTTGGAACGGATCTCTTCGGGGGGGCCTTCGGCGATCACGACGCCCTGGTCGAGCACGACGATGCGGCGGCAGAGCCGCATCATCAGGCCGAGGTCGTGGTCGATGATGAAGATTCCGACGCCGCGCTCCGCGTTGATGCGGCGCAGCATCGTCAGCAGCCGCTCGGACTCGACGTCGTTGAGGCCGGCGGCCGGCTCGTCGAGCAGCAGCAGCCGCGGCTCGGTCGCCAGCGCCCGCGCGATCTCGAGCCGGCGCTGCGCGCCGTACGGCAGCGAGCGCGCCTCCCGCTCGGCGAGCCCGTCGAGGCCGACGGCGGCGAGCAGCTCGTCCGCGCGCGCCGGGTCGATCGCGCCGCCGCCGTGCGGCGTCACGACCGCCTGCACGTTCTGCCGCGCGCTCAGCGTCGCGAAGAGGCGAATGTTCTGGAAGGTGCGCGCGACGCCGGCGCGCGCGATCGCGTGCGCCGGCCGCCCGGCCAGCTCGCGGCCGCCGAGCGTGACGCTGCCGGCGTCCGGCCGCACGACGCCGGTGATCGCGTTGACGAGCGTCGTCTTGCCGGAGCCGTTGGGGCCGATCACGCCGACGATCTCGCCGCCGCGGACGGTCAGCTCGGCGCCGCGCAGCACGCGCAGGCCGTCGAAGTGCTTCTCCAGCCCGGTGACGACGAGGTCGCTGCCGGCGAGTGCGGGTACGGCGGACGCGGGCTGCGCGGGGCCGGTCGCGGGTGCGGGCGCCGGCGCGGCGTCGAGCGCCGCGCCGCGGCGCCGGCGGCGCCATGCGGCGAGGTGCTCGTCGACCTCGAGGCGGCCCATCAGCCCGTCGCGGCGGAAGTAGAGCACGACGAGGATCGCGACGCTGATCCCGACCTCGGTCAGGCTGAGGAAGCGCGGCATCGGCCCCGGACCGGTCGCGAGGTCGTCGAGGAAGCTCGTCAGCAGCGTGATCACGCCGGCGCCGAGGACGGCGCCGGAGACGGTCGTCCAGCCGCCGACGAGCAGCATCGCGAGCAGCTCGAACGTCAGCGTCAGGTAGAAGGTCTTCGGCGAGAAGGCGCCGATGAAGGCGCCCAGCAGCAGGCCGGCGGCGGCGCACAGCATCGCGCTCAGCAGCCAGCCGTGCAGCCGCTGGCGCGCGACCCCGATCCCGACCGCGGCGGCCGCCAGCGGGTCCTCGCGCGTCGCCCGCAACCGCAGCCCGAGCGCCGAGTCGCGGTACAACCGTGCCGCCACGACGGCGACGATCGCGCACAGCAGGCAGGTGACGATCGACGCCACCGGCGGCACGCCGAAGAAGGTCTGGTTGCCGCGCGTGATCGAGCGCGCGCCGGTCAGCACGTCGTTGACGATCACCAGCAGCGCAAAGGTCCCCAGCACCGCGGCCGACGGCGTCATGCGCGCGACGACGCCGCCCGGCATCAGCGCGAGCACGCCGATCGCGAGCGCCGTCACCAGCAGCGCCGGCCCGACGCCGAGGTGGACGTCGGCGAGCAGGCCGGGCAGATCGGGCAGCGCGAGCGCCTTCTCCTCCGGGCTCATGATGAGGATGCCGCCGAGGTAGGCGCCGAGCGCGACGAAGCCGGCGTGGCCGAAGCTCAGGACGCCCGAGTTGCCGGCGAAGACGCCGAGCCCGACGACGGCGACGACGTTGATCAGGAACGCGACGAGCGTCCGCTGGTCGGTCGCGCCGAAGGTCGCCAGCGCCAGCAGCGCCAGCGCCGCCAGCGGCACGATCAGCCACAGCGATCCGACCAGCGCGCGCAGCGCGACCGGAGCCGGCAGCACGCTCGTGCGCTGCGCCGACGAGCGGGGCTTGGGGAAGGGCCGGAGCATGCGTTCAGCTTTCCGTGCCGGCGATCACAGAAGAATTGTCAGAAGCGAGAACGGCCGCCGCTGCGTTCTGGGATCGCCCGATCGACGGGCGTTCTGCGCCCCGGCGCCGGCCGCTCAGGCGCCGCTGCGGGCGCGCAGGGCGAGGAAGACGGCGGCGATCACGGCCGGCTCGCGCAGCGGCGCGCCGATCGCCTCCTCGATCCGCGAGAGGCGGTAGCGCAGCGAGTTGGGATGCAGGTGCAGGTGCGAGGCGGTCGTCGAGACGTTGAGGTCGTGCGCGAAGTACGCCTCCAGCGTCTCCAGCGCCGCCGGCTGCCGCGCGAGCCGCTCGAACAGCGGCTCGGCGCGGTCGCGTATCGGCGCGAGCGGGACCTCGGCGAGCACCGCCGTCGTCGTCCCCAGCTGCGCGAAGGCGACGACGACCGGCCGCGCCTCCGCCCCGCCCCTCGCGTCGCCGGCGTGCTCGACCGCCAGCTCAGCCTCGCGGTAGGTGCGCTCGACGCCGGAGCGCAGCCGGTGGGCGCCGCCGATCCCGACGCCGGTCACGACCGCCTCGCTGCCGGCCGAGGCGGCGAGCGCCGCGACCGACGGCTCGCTCCCCTGCACGATCGCGACGACGCGCTCGCGCCGCAGCGCGGCGACGAACGGCAGGCCGGAGTGCCCGAGCGCGCTCTCGATCGCGTCCAGTAGGGGGACGGAGCCGGCCGCGCCTCGCGCGCCCGCGGCGCCCACCGCGCCCGCGCCGCCCGCCGCCCCCGCGACGACCAGCGCCGTCGCCGGCTGCTCGGGCACGAAGCCCAGCTCCTCCAGCTGCGCGTAGACGGTCGCGTCGGCGTCGCCGTCGACCAGCCGTTGCAGCACGACGCTGCGGATCGCGCGCTCCTGGCGGCGGCGGGTCGCGTCGAGCCGGTCGATCGCGGTCAGCAGCGGCACGGCCGCCTGCACCGCCGCCTTCGCCAGCGCCGTCGAGCCGGCCTGCGCGGCGCAGGCGACGAGCCAGCGCAGCAGCTCGCCCTCGCGCGTCAGGACGGGGACCGCGACCCACGGCTCGCCGGCGCGGTCGAGGTCGAGCGTCGTGCGCGGACGCGTGGCGATCGCCGCCCACAGCTCGGCGGCCGGGATCGGGCCGGTCGCGATGTCGACGTGCCCCTCGCGCGTCAGCAGCCCGACCTCGCCCTGCACGAGCGCGGCCAGCCGCTCGATCGCCGTTCTCTGCGGCGCGTCGTCGCCGAGCGCGTCCATCAGGTAGCGCTGCATCGCGACCAGCCGCTGCGAGGCGCGCACGTCCTCGCTGAGGCTGGCGCGCACGACCCGCTCGATGATCTCGCGGAAGGGCGTGTGGCTCGGCACGACGACGAGCGGCAGGCCGTGCTCGCGCGCGGCGTCCAGCAGCCGCTCGGGGACGTGGTCGAAGACCGGCTCCAGTCCGAAGGCGAGCGCGGTCACCTGCGTCTCGACCAGCTCGCGCACGAGCCCGTCGACCGCCGTGGGATCGCGCTGCAGCTCGGTGCCGGCGGTCAGCACGAGCCAATCGCGGTCGACCCACGCCGCCGGCTCGGGCACGTCGATCGCATGCGCGCCGACGACCACGCGCTCGCGGTCGGCATCCGTCCCGACGAGGAGGCGCAGCCCGAGCGCGTCCTCGTCCAGCAGTTGACCGAGCGTCAACATCCCGGTCGTCGCCACCCGCCGATGGTAGCTCGGCAGGCAGGCCGCCGCCGTGCCGTCATTCGGCCGCCCCGGTCAGCGCGAGCACCACCGCGCCGCTGATGATCGCCGCGATCGCGAGCGCCCGCACCGGCGTCAGCGACTCCCCCAGCGCGACCGCCGCGACGATCGCGGTCCCGGTCGCCCCGAGACCGGTGTAGACGGCGTAGGCGGGCGCGGCGTCGATCCAGCGCATCGCGTGCGCGAGCGAGAAGAGGCTGACCGCGCCGAAGACGGCGACGCCGAGCGTCGGCAGCGGCTTGCTGAAGCCGGCGCTCAGCTTCAGGCACGACGCGAAGCCGATCTCGAAGACGACGCCGACCGCGACGAGGAGCCAGGCGATCCGCATGCCGGCCAGCAGACCACGTGCGCCCGGGCCGATCAATCGTGTGGTGGGAGAGCGCCGCGCGCGTCCTCCGGGGATCGTCCAATGGCGTGGGTGGCGCGCCGGCGGGGCGCCCGCGGGCTCAGAGCCCGTCGGCGTAGCCGGGCAGCCGGCGGAGCGCGCCGATCGCGCGGCTGCCGTACCACGAGGTCATCTCGCCGTCGATCAGCGAGACGGCGGCGCCGCCGACCAGCGCGGCGACCTCCTCGACGTGGTGCTGCTTGAAGTGGTACGGCTCGCTGCTGAGCAGGACGCGGTCGACGCGGCCGGCGAAGGCGGCGAGGTCGACCTCGGGATAGCGGGCGTCGGCAGTGGTCGGGAGCGTGCGCCAGTTCAGCAGCGCCAGCGTCCGCGCGATGTAGGTGTCGGGCGCGACCGTCATCCACGGCTCGCGCCAGATCAGATAGAGGACGTCGCGCGGCGGCCGCTGTGTCGCGATGACGGCCGCGTGGGCCTCCTCGAACGCCGCGCAGAGCCGCTCGGCCTCCCGCTCGCGCCCGAAGACGGCGCCCATCTGCCGGTAGAGCGCGAGGTTGTCCAGCGGCCCGAGCGGATGGGTGACGACGACGTGCTCGACGAACCGCTCCAGCGCGTCGGCGGTATCGCGCGTGTTCTCGTCGACGTTGACGACGACGTGCGTCGGCCGCAGCGCGCGCACCTTGTCGAGGTCGACGTCCTTGGTGCCGCCGACCTTCGGGATCGTCCGCACCGTCTCCCACGGGTGAATGCAGAAGCCGGTCCGCCCGACGAGCTGCGGCGCGAGGCCGAGATCGCAGAGCAGTTCGGTGATGCTGGGCACGAGGCAGACGATCCGCGCGGACACGGCCGCGATCATCGCAGCCGGCCCGCTCGACACTTGACACTGCAAATAGGTTTATCGGCAGGAGGATCGTCCGATCGAGGAGGCCTGGCGTGACGAGTTCTGTCGCCGCCGCAGCCCAGGAGGAGGCATCGGCGGCCGCGGCCTATGACGTGTTCGCGGCGTTCTACGACGACTTCACCGAGCACCAGGACTACGACTGGTGGTGGTCGGCGCTGCTGCCGCTCGCCGAGGCGGCCGGCCTGCCGGGGACGCGCGTGCTCGACGTCGCGTGCGGGACCGGCAAGAGCCTCGGGCCGCTGCTCGCGCGCGGGTGGTCAGCGGTCGGCACCGACGCCTCCGGCGCGATGCTGGCGCAGGCGCGTCGCAAGCTCGGCCCCGCCGTCCCGCTCGTCGAGCACGACATGCGCGACCTGCCGGTGCTCGGCAACTTCGATCTGATCAGCTGCCTCAACGACGCGCTCAACAACGTCCGCGACGAACAGCAGCTCGTGGCGACGTTCGCCGGCTTCCGCCGCAATCTCGCGCCGGGCGGGGTGGTCGTCTTCGACGTCAACACGATCCGCACGTTCCGCACCTACGGCGCGCTCGTCGTGCAGGAGCCGGGCCGGGTGCTGATCGCCGAGGGCCGAGACAGCGACGGCGATTTCGAGCCCGGTGCGCTCCTGCGCGTGGACTTCACGATGCTGGAGCGCGGCGACGATCACGCCTGGAGCGGCGCCCACAGCAGCCACCTTCAACGTCACCACCCCGACGCCGACGTCCGTCGCGCGCTGTCCGCGGCCGGCCTGGAGTTCGTCGCCGTCCACGGCCAGCTGATGTTCGACATCGGCGAACTCGACGAGCTGCGCGACGAGAAGGCCGTCTACGTCGCCCGCGCCCCGCGCGAGGAGCCGGAGGGAGGTGAGCGCAGATGACGATCGAGCCGCTGATCGACGACGTGGTTCCGGCCGCATGCATCCACAAGATCGGCTGAGGAGAGGAGGTGACCGCAGATGGAGATCGAGCTGCTGACGGAGCAGGTGGTTCCGGCCGCCTGCGTGACGAAGGTGGGCTGACGACGGCGCGCCCCGGGCTCGCCGAGCTGGTGTTCGCGCTGCGCACGTCCGTCGAGGTGCTCGCGGCGCGCGACGGACGGGTCTACCTGCTGCGGACCGGCGCGCGCGACCTCGTCGTGCCGCAGCCGGACGCGACCGACCGAGCGCTGCTGCGCGCGCTCGAGCAGCCGGCGACCGTCGCCGCGCTCGCGCAGCGCACGGCCGTCGAGCCGCACGTCGTCGAGCAGAAGCTCGCCGCGCTCGACGCCGCCGGCGTGCTGACGTCATGGCCGGCGGACGTCGCACCGCTCGGCGACGACACGGCGCAGCGCTTCGACCGCCAGCTCCCGTACCTCGCCGAGTTCGGCGCGCCCGCCGAGCTGCAACGCCGGCTGCGCGACGCGACCGTCGCGATCATCGGCTGCGGCGGACTCGGGACGTGGGCGCTCGGCGGACTCGCCTGCGCCGGCATCGGCTGCTTCGTGCTCGTCGACGACGACACCGTGGAGTCGAGCAACCTCAACCGCCAGGTGCTCTACGTCGACGCCGACATCGGCCGCCCGAAGGTCGAGTGCGCCAGCGAGTGGGTGTCGCGTTTCGCTCCCGGGACCATGGTCACGGCGCTGCAAGAACGCGTCCGCGGCGTCGAGGACGTCGTCCCGCTTGCGCGCGACGCCGACATCGTGGTCCTGCTCGCCGACTGGCCCGCGTACGAGCTGGAGCGGTGGGTCAACCAGGCGTGCGTCGAAGCCGCCACGCCGTACATCGCGTGCGGACAGTCGACCCCGATCGTCAAGGTCGGCCCCCTGTACGCGCCGGGACGCACCGCCTGCTTCGCCTGCGAGGAGGCGCAGATGCGCAGCGCGGCACCGCTCTACGACGAGGTCGTCGCGATGCGCCAGGGCGCGCGCCGCCCGGCGGTGACGCTCGGCCCGCCGGCCGGCGTCGTCGGAACGCTGATCTCGCTCGACGTGATGCACGCGCTGCTCGGCCAGCCGGCCGCGACCGAGGGCCGCGCGATGCTGCTGAACACGCAGACGCTGGAGACCACCTGGGAGCCCGTCGAGCGCGATCCCGACTGTCCGCTGTGCAGCCCGCTGTTCACCCCGTTCGTCGTGGATCGGCCCACAAATATGTAGCACTCAAGGTGCTACAATAATCCGATGGAGCGCATCGGAGTCCGTGAGCTGCGGCAGCACGCCACGCGCCACCTCGCCCGCGTGAAGGCCGGGGAGACCGTCGAGGTCACCGAGCGCGGCAGACTGATCGCACTGCTCGTACCGCCGGATCCCGAGACGACGGCGCGCGAGCGGCTGATCGCCGCTGAGCAGATCATCCCTGCCGCGCGGCCGTTCCAGCTCCCCCAGCCGCTCGCACCGCAGCCCGGCGCCCCCGACACGCGCACGGCGCTCGACGACCTGCGGGCCGAGCGCCTGTGATCTACCTCGACTCCTCCGCCCTGCTGAAGCTGCTGCTTCAGGAGGCCGAGAGTGCGGCGCTCGCCGAGTGGCTCACAGCGCGCGCGGGCACGCCGATTCTCAGCAGCGCGCTCGCCAAGGTCGAGGTGACTCGCGCCTGCCGTCGCGTCAACGCCGACGCGCTGCCCGCGGCGAGATCGCTGCTCGCCGGACTGGACGTCATCCCGTTGACCGGCGCGGTGATCGACGAGGCCGCCGACGTCGGCGACACGCTGCCCCGCAGCCTCGACGC
>DATIOB010000683.1:0-9925 GCA_035473605.1 Conexibacter sp. | reverse complement strand
CTCTACGACCGAGGGATGGCGATGCGGCGCAAGGTTCTCGGCGACCTGGCGCGTCGCGGTCTGGCGGCTGCGCGTGCGGCTGATCGACTAGTCCCAGACCTTCCGCCGACCCCCTCCTGCACCTTGGAGGGAAGGGCGGGGGAAGTTCCTCCGAAGTCGCGTGCGGGACGCGGCCGTACGGTCGCTCGATGCGACGAATCCTCTTGGCGACCGTGCTCGCGGTGCTGCTGCCGGCCGTGCCGGCCAGCGCCGGCTCGATCGCCTACGTGAAGGACGGCGATCTCTGGCTCGCCTATCCCGACGGAACAGGCCAGAGAAAGGTCACGAGCGGAGGCGGGTACACGTCGGTCTCACAGGCCGACGACGGCACGCTCGTCGCGCTCCACGGCAAGAGAGTCCGCGCCGTCTCCCCGGCCGGCACCGTGCTCAGCGACGTGCAGACGGTCGCGCTCGACCATCCCAACTGGGGGCTGCCGCGCGACATCGACGTCTCGCCCGACGGCACGAAGGTGCTCTACACCTGGAACTACCAGCACAGAGTCGACACGACCCCCTGCCCGCTCGTGCAGTACCAGTGCGACGGCAGACTGTGGGGCGAGGGCGGCCAGCTCGCCTGGACCGCCAGAGCGACCAGACTGCACGAGCTCGGCTACATGCAGAACGACCTCGAGGCCAGCTGGGTCGACGACAACAAGCTGATCGCGCGCGACGACATCGCGCGCGTGGCGACCTGGTCGGCGCTGCCGGTCGGCGCCGAGGAGGGTCCGGCGTACTGGTTCAGCGGCGGCGCCAACATCGATCTGTTCGACGCCGCCGCGACGCGCGACGGCTCGAAGATCGCCTTCACGGTCGCCGCCGACACCGGCGGCACGCCGCCGAAGGAGCTGATCTTCGTCTACAGAACGGTCGGCGGGATCCCCGGCTCCAGACCGGCCGGCTGCTTCGAGCTGAGAGGTCCGGCCGGCGAGTTCGCCGACCCCTCGTTCGCGCCCGACGGCACGCAGCTGGTGTGGGAGGAGGCCGACGGGATCTGGTCGGCCCGCGTCAACGCCGACTGCTCGCTGACCGGCGTGACGCCGAGACTGCTGATCGCCGGCGGCAGAGGTCCCGACTTCGGGGCCGGCAACTCGCCGCCGCCCCCGCCGCCCCCTCCGCCACCGCCGCCGCCCCCGCCTCCGCCGCCGCCGCCGCCGCCGGTCATCATCGAGAGACCGCCGGTGCTCGCGGCGCCGAGAGTGGCGGCTCCGGCCAGAGCGCCGAAGCTGCGCGCGCTCGCGAAGCAGCGCACGCTGTCGCTGCCGGTCACCTGTGACGGCGTCTGCAGGGTGACGCTGACGGCGACGCTGCCGAGAGCGCTCGCGAAGAAGCTGAAGCTGAAGTCGGCGAGAGTCGCGAGCGCGACCGTCTCCGGCAGCGGCAGAGTGACGGTGAAGCTGACGCTGCCGCGCAAGCTCGCCGCGGCGCTCGCGAAGCAGAAGAGCGTCGCGCTGGCGGTCGCCGGCAGCGCGACCTACGGCAGCGGCGCGACCGCGCCGCTGAGAGTGACGGTGACGCTCAAGCGGTGAACGCCCAGCGCCGGCGCCTCAGGGCGGCGTCGGCGCGGCACCCGCTGACGCCGGCGCAGCCAACGGCGCCGGCGCGCTTCGCCGCGTGTCAGCTCAGACGGCGAGGCCGCGGCGCAGCTCGCCGTAGACCTCGGCGGTCTGGCGCGCGATGTCGGCCCAGTCGAAGCTGAGCACGTGCTCGCTCGCCTCGGCGATCAGCTGCTCGCGCAGCGGCTCGTCGGAGAGCACCCGCTCCATCATCGCCGCCAGCGAGCCGGGGTCGCGCGAGCGGAAGCGCAGGCCGACGTTCTCGTTCGGGACGACCTCGCGCAGGCCGCCGGTGTCGGCGACGATCGTCGGGCAGCCCGACGCCATCGCCTCCAGCGCGACGAGGCCGAACGGCTCGTAGATGCTCGGCACGACCGTCAGGTCGGCGATCCGGTAGAGCGAGTGCAGCACGTCGTCGCCGATCCAGCCGAGGAAGGTGCCGTGCTCCAGCAGGCCGAGCTTGTCGGCCTGCTCGCGCAGCTCGGTCTCGGCTGTGCCGGAGCCGGCGACGAGGAAGCGCACGTCGCCGAGCCGCTCGATCACGCCCGGGAGCGCCTCCAGGGCGATCTGGAAGCCCTTCTCGTAGACGAGCCGGCCGACCAGCAGCACGAGCCGCTCGTGCGGCTGCGCGAAGCGGCCGCGCAGCGCGTCGAGGTCCTCGACCGGCTGCAGGTCGAGCGGGTCGATTCCGTTCGGGATCACCGCGACGCGCTGGTCGTCGAGGCCGTAGATGTCGGAGACGTGGTCGCGCATGTAGTGCGAACAGGTGATGACCGCGTCGGCCTTGTTCGCCATCCACGTCTCGACGCCGTGGATGTGCGACTGCGGATGCTTGTCGACCCAGCCCTGGTGGCGGCCGTACTCGGTCGCGTGGATCGTCACGACCCACGGCGTGCGGAGCCTGCGCGACAGCTCGTCGCCGGCGGCCGCGACCAGCCAGTCGTGGCCGTGGACGAGGTCGAAGGTCATCCGCGCGCCCAGCTCCAGCCCGGCCGCGACCATGTCGCCGTTCATCTGCTCGATCCAGCTGACGAACTCGTCGAGGTCGGCCGGCTTGCGCGGCTCGCTGACGCGGTGGACGAAGACGCCGTCCATCTGCTCCTCGATCAGGCCGCGCGCGTCGCCGCGCGTCAGCACGTGCACCTCGACGCCGCGGGCGACGAGCTGCTCGGAGAGCTTGCGGACATGCCGCGCGAGCCCGCCCTCGATCAGCGGTGGGTACTCCCAGGAGAGGATGAGGACGCGGGTGGCTGCCATGCGGACTGGCTCGCCGGCCAGGGGAAGCCGGCGGCGGGGAGTCTAGTGCAGCCGGTCGACTGCGACGCCACCCCGGCGACGAGCGCCGCCGCGACGGTCAGCGCGGCAGGTGCGGGGCGAGGTTGCGGACGGCGCCGTCGTCGCGCGGATCGGCCCCGGCGGCGAGCGCCGCCTCCAGCGCCGCGGCGTGACCGGCGGCGCGCTCGCGCGGGTATGGGCCGGCCAGCTCGCGCGTGATCTGGAAGGCCCAGTCGCTCGCCTGCACGGCCAGCAGCTCGCGCAGCGCGCGCGGGCTCGGCGGCGTCTGCGCCGCGGTGCCGCCGAGCGTCCGCAGCTCCAGCGCGCGCGCCTGCCAGGCGAGGTCGGCGACGCGCGGCGCGTCCCAGGTCGAGAGGTCGCGCGGCGTGCCCCAGGTGGTGGTGGGGAGGTCAGGGGCGGGGACCGCCTCGTGGCGCTGGAGCGCGTCGTCGAGGTGGGCGATCCGCAGACCCTGCGCGGCGGCCTCGTCGAGGACCGCCTCGAGCCAGTCGATCCCCTCGTACCACCAGTGGCCGAACAGCTCGGTGTCGACGGCGCAGACCGCCAGCGCCGGGCGGCCGAGCGCGGCGGCGCCTGCGTCGAGGCGGGCGATCGTGCGCGAGACGAAGTCGGCGGCGTCGCGGCGCACCTGCGCGCGCGCGGCCGCTGGGTCGTAGGTCTCCCCCGCGTTGGACCAGACGCGATGGTGGTGGACCGTGAAGGCGTGGTAGTCGCGGTAGAGGCCGTGGGCGGGATAGCCGTCGTCGCTCCAGACCAGCTCCATCGTCGCGCGGTCCATCGGCGCCAGCAGCGGCCCGTCGGCGCTCTGCAGCGGCGTCAGCTGGGCCGTCGAGCCGCGCCCGAAGACGTCGGTCAGGTCGACACAGACGGCGTGGACGCCGGCCTCCTCCAGCAGCGGGTCGAGCCACGGCGCGTGGCCGCACTCCGGCAGCCAGAAGCCGCCGCGCCACTCGCGCGCGGGGGCGTCGAAGCGCGCGCGGTGCGAGGCGATCCCCGTCTCCAGCTGCAGCCGCACGCCGGCGTCGGTCGCCAGCAGCGGCAGCACCGCGTGGGTCGCCGACGAGGTCCAGGCGGCGTGCGGCGCGAAGGCGCCGAGCAGGCCGCGGCCGTCGCGCTCCAGCTCCTCCACGCGCGCCAGCGCGCGCTCGTAGTCGCCGGCGGCGCGCTCCAGCTCGACGGCCCACTCCTCGCGCCCGGCCGCGCGGCAGCCGGCGACGTCGATCCGGTGCGTCTCGCGGCGCACGTCGCGCAGGAAGGCGGCGAAGCGATCGGCGAGGCCCGGCGCGGCGAGCTGGTCGGCGAGCACCGGCGTCAGCGACAGCGTCACCTCGCCGCCGCGGCGGTCGAGCAGCTCCAGCAGCGGCAGGTAGCAGGTCGCGATCGCCTCCCACAGCCACTCCTCGCCGAACGGCCAGGTGCCGTAGCCCTCGACGTAGGGCATGTGCGTGTGGAGGACGAGCGCCAGCTCGCCGCGGTCGTGCGCCGGCGCCATCAGGTGCGGCAGACGGCGACGAAGTCGAGCGCGCCGGCGAGCGCGTGGTCGTCGCCGCGGCGCAGCGCGAAGTCGCTCGCCGCGATCGCCGGCGTGAAGCGGTCGTAGAACGCTCTCGTGACGCCGAGCCGCTTGTGCACGGCGTCCCAGCCGAGCCGTCTGATCGCCAGCTCGTGGACGCGCAGCTTGCGCGCGTGGAAGAGGCCGTGCAGCTCGACCTGCGGGAAGTGCGCGGCGCAGAGCGCGCGGAACTCCTCGGCGCGGTACTCCTTCACGTGCCAGGGGTTGTCGGACTTCTCCGCCCCTTCCGGCGCGAGCGTCAGCAGGTTCGGCGTCGATATGTAGGCGGCGCCGCCGGGCGCCAGCATCGCCTTGAAGTGCTCGAGGATCTCGCCGGGGTTCTGCACGTGCTCGATCGTCTGCAGGAAGACGACCGCGTCGCACTCCTCCGAGAAGCGCTCGACGAGGTCGCGCGCGAAGCGCAGGTGCGGCGCGACGTAGCGCAGCCGCGCGTGCTCGTGCGCCTCCGGGTTGGCGTCGACGCCGACGACGCTGCGCGCCGTGCGCGACAGCACCTCGCTGCCGTAGCCCTCGCCGCAGGCCATGTCGACGACGCGCCGGTCACGCGTCTGCGCGGCGATCCACTCGTAGACCGCGAGGTGGCGCCGGTACCAGTAGTTCTCCTCCGGCACGTCGGGCAGCGTGCGCTCGCCGGTGAGCGAAAGCGGGGGCACGCCCTCGGGCTGGTTCGACTGAACGTATGCGGTCTCCATGAGGATCGACAGCGTAGACTCCCGCGGCCTATGGAGGCTCCAAGCACCGCCGAGGACATCCGCGTCGTCAACGAGAAGTACCACGACGTCGCCGCCGACAGCTACGACGCCAAGTGGGGCATCGACTTCGGCGAACCCGGCCAGCAGCAGGTGCTGATGAAGCTGCGCAAGGTGCTCGGCAAGCGCCTCGACGCGGGCTTCGAGCACGCGCTGGAGATCGGCTCCGGGACCGGCTACTTCTCGCTCAACCTGCTGCAGGCGGGCGTGATCGGGAGCGCGACCTGCACCGACATCTCTCCGGGCATGATCGAGACCCTGCGCGGCAACGCGCAGCGGCTCGGGCTCGACGTCGAGACGGTCGTCACCGGCGCCGAGACGCTGCCGTTCGAGGACGCCTCCTTCGACCTCGTGCTCGGCCACGCCGTGCTCCACCACCTGCCCGACCTGGCGCAGGCCTTCCGCGAGTTCGAGCGCGTGCTGAGACCGGGCGGGACGGTCGTCTTCGCGGGCGAGCCGTCGCGCTACGGCGACCGCATCGCGCAGATCCCCAAGCGCGGCGCGGGCGCGGTCGCGCCGGCATGGCGCTGGGTCCTGAGAGCGCGTCCGGCGGGCGCGCTCGGCAACGGTCACGGAGGCTCGCAGGGCCACCACGAGGACCACAGGCTCGAGCAGTTCGTCGACATCCACGCCTTCTCCCCCGGTGACCTCGCCGACGTCGCACGCGCGGCCGGCTTCGCCGACGTCGACGTGCGCGGCGAGGAGCTGACGGCCAATTGGTTCGGCTGGACCAACCGCGTGCTGGAGGCGACCGCCGAACCCCAGGACGTGCCGTGGGGCTGGCGGCAGTACGCCTACCGCGGCTACCTCGCCTTCCAGAAGCTCGACGAGAGGCTGCTGGAGGGCCGCCTGCCCGCGGCGATCTTCTACAACCTGCTGATCGCCGCGCGCAAGCCGGTCTAGACGCCGCTCACGGCGGCGCCGCGCGCGCCCGACGCGCGGGTGCCGGCGCCGGTCCTCGCGCCGGCCGCCGCCAGCGCGCCGCGCGCGGCCTCCAGCGCGGACGTGACGGAGGGGTCGCTCAGCAGGCCCGGCGCCGCGACCGCGTCGCCGGCGAGGAAGATGCCGTCGCCGCGGTCGACCGCCGGACGCTCGCGCCAGCTCGTGCCGGGCAGGTCGAGCGCGCCGCTGCGGCCGTCGAAGATGCTGCGGCGACGGAAGGTGACCCGCTGCCGCCAGTCGCGCAGACCGCCGTCGAGGACCGCCTCCAGCCGCTGCTCGGCCGCCTCCGGCGACTCGCCCGGCCGCATCCCGATCTGCGCCTGCAGCAGCTGCTCGCCGGCCGGCGCGAGCGTTCTGTCCTTGGCGGTGTAGCGCTCGACCCAGCCGGAGCTGTCGAGATCCCAGATCACCCACGCGTCGCCGCGCCGGGTTTGCAGCCCGAGGTCGAGCATCAGCGTGCGGGCGCTCGGCCAGGCGAGCCGCTCGTCGCCGAGCAGCCTGCGCGCGTCGGCCAGCTCGAGCGCGACGATCGCGGGCGCGGGCGGCGGGTCGGTGACGCGCACGCCGGTCTCGATCCGCACGCCGCGCTCGCGCGCCGCAGCCTCCAGCCGCTCCACGACGCTGCTCCAGCCGCCGCGCGGGAAGCGCGCCTTCGACGGCTGGTCGAGCAGCGCCTGGCGCCAGCGCTCCCAGACGAACGCGGCGGACAGCTCACCGGGGTCGTGGTGGAAGGTGAAGACGCCGGCAGCCCGCGCGAGCATGTCGGCCCCCTCGGCGCCGACGCGCGCGCTCGCCCAGTCGCGGAAGGTGCGGTCGTGCGGGGCCTCGCGCACGCGCCACAGGCGCACGGCGGCCCGCGTGAAGGCCGCCGGCGGCAGCCGTCGCGCGCGCCCGCCGCGATGGAAGCGCAGCCCGCCCATCGCCGGCCGCACGAGCGGCGGCACCAGCCCGCGCTCGCGCAGGAACGGGTAGAGCGTCCCGTTGAGGTAGAGCGCGTGCGGCCCGAAGTTCGTGCGGTAGGGCCCGTCGGCGGTGCGCGCCCGGCCGCCGAGCTGCTCGTGCGCCTCCAGCAGCCGCACCGGCGCGCCGCCCTCGGCGCAGGCGATGCTCGCCACCAGGCCCGCGATCCCGCCTCCGACGACGGTGATCTCACTCGTATCAGCCATCTGGCCCTCCAGGGTTTGGTCTGATCGATGCCCTCGCTACGGTACGTCCGATGCGGACCGTTCGGAAGGGCCAATCGGACACGCACGGAGAGGACCAAGCGTGGAGCTGCTGCTGACGCTCGACCGCCGCGGCGGCACCGGCGCGACGCCGCTGCACGCGCAGCTGGAGCAGCAGCTGCGCGAGCAGGTCCGCGACGGCCGCCTGCCGCCCGGCACGCGCCTGCCGGCGACGCGCGAGCTGGCGCAGCAGCTCGCCGTCTCGCGCGGGGTCGTCGTCGAGGCGTACGCGCAGCTGACCGCCGAGGGCTACCTCGCGACCCGCCGCGGCGCCGGCACCATCGTCGCCACCGCGCCGCGGATGCTGCGGCCGCCGCCCGCGCCGCTCGCCGTGCGCGCGCTGCCGGAGGACTTCCATCCCGGCATGCCCGACCTCGCCGGCTTCCCGCGCGACGCCTGGCTGCGCTCGCTGCGCGCCACCGCCCGTGAGGCGCCCGACGCCGCCTACGGCTACGCCGACCCGGCCGGGGCGCCGGAGCTGCGCGCCGCGCTCGCGGCCTACCTCGCCCGCGCCCGCGGGGTCGCCGCCGAGCCTGAGCGGCTGCTCGTCACCAGCGGCCTGACGCAGGGGGTCGCGCTGCTCGCGCGCGCCCTCCGCGCCGGCGGCGCGCGGCGCGTCGCGGTCGAGGACCCTGGCTTCTTCCTGCACCGCATGGTGCTCGCGCACGCCGGCCTGGAGGTCGTGCCGGTCGCGGTCGACGAGGAGGGGCTGCGGACCGACCTGCTCGCCGCCGTCGCGGCCGACGCCGTGCTCGTCACGCCGGCCCACCAGGCGCCGCTCGGGGGCGTGCTCGGACCGGCGCGGCGCGCGGCGCTGCTGGCGTGGGCCGAGCGCCATGACGCGATCGTGATCGAGGACGACTACGACGCCGAGTTCCGCTACGACCGCGAGCCGGTCGGCGCGCTGCAGGGGCTCGCATCCGAGCGCGTCGCCTACGCCGGCTGCGCGAGCAAGACGCTGGCGCCCGGCCTGCGGCTCGGCTGGCTGGCGCTGCCGGGCGCGCTGACGGCGCCGCTGAGATGGGAGAAGACGATGGACGACGTCGGCACGCCGGTGCTCGACCAGCTCGCCTTCGCCGACTTCGTCGCGCGCGGCGACCTCGACCGTCATCTGCGGCGGATGCGACCGCGCTACCGCGCCCGCCGCGACGCGCTCGTCGACGCGCTCGCGCGCGAGCTGCCGCAGTGGCGCGTCAGCGGCGTCGCCGCCGGCGTCAACCTCGTCGCGCTGCTGCCGCAGGCGACCGACGAGCGGGCGCTGCTGAGGCGCGCCGCCGACGCGGGCATGGTCCTCCACGGCCTCTCGCGATACCGCGTCGCCCCCGGGCCGCCGGGGCTCGTGCTCGGCTTCGGCAACGTGAGCGAGCCGGCGATCGCGCGCGGGATCGCGCGCCTGGCGCAGGTCTACGGCGCGCTGGAGCCGGCGGCCGCGGCAGATCCGGAGCCGGCCGCGCGGTAGCGCGCCAGCGCCCGCTGGCGCTCCGCTCTGTGATCGACGACCGGCGCCGGATAGTCCTCGCCGATGCGGCAGCCGGCGGCCTGCTGCTGCGCCTCGCTCATCCGCCACGGCTCGGCCAGCAGGTCGTCGGGGACGTTCGCGAGCTCGGGGACCCAGCGGCGCACGTAGTCGCCCCCGGCGTCGTGGCGCTGCTGCTGCAGCGCGGGGTTGAGGATGCGGCGGAAGGCCGGCGCGGGGTCGACGCCGACGGAGGCGATCCACTGCCAGTTGCCGTTGTTGGAGGCGACGTCGCCGTCGAGCAGCCAGCGCATGAACCACGCTTCGCCCGCGCGCCAGTCGAGCTGCAGGTCCTTCGTCAGGAACGAGCCGACGACCAGCCGCGCGCGGTTGTGCATCCAGCCGCTGGCGCGCAGCTGACGCATCCCGGCGTCGACGAGCGGGTAGCCGGTCTCGCCCTCCTGCCACGCGCTCAGCAGCTCGTCGTCGTGCTCCCATTCGAGCGACCGCATCCGCGGCTGGTGCTCCTGCGTGAGGTCGGCCGGGTTGTGCAGCAGCACGTGCGCGTAGAAGTCGCGCCAGGCGAGCTGGCGCACGAAGGCGGCCGCGCCCTCGCCGCCGCGGTGCTGCGCGCGCTGCTCCAGCTCGCGCGGCGAGAGCAGCCCGAAGCGCAGCTGCGCCGACAGCTGCGAGGCGCCGCAGGCGAGCCGGTCGTGGTCGCGCGCGTACTGCTCCAGCGGGCCGTCGAGCCAACGCTCCGCGGCGCGGCGGGCGGCTGCCTCGCCGGGCTCGACCGCGGGCTCCGCGAGCGCTTCCGCGTCGGCCGCGACGCGCGCGCCGACGAGCGCCTCCAGCGCCGGCAGGCTGCCCTTGCGCAGCTTCGACGGCAGCGGCGGCAGCTCGGCCGGCGCGCGGTGGACCGGGCGCCGCTCCAACTCCTCCCAGGCGCGGTGGAAGGGCGTGAAGACGACGAACGGCGTGCCGCCTCTCGTGCGCGGGCGGCCGACGTCGGCGACGAAGTTGCCCGGCCCCGGCTGCGCGTCGATCCCGGCCTCGCCGAGCGCCTCACGCACGCGTCTGTCGCGCGCCAGCGC